>NZ_JBWKMK010000143.1:0-57309 GCF_056431365.1 Acinetobacter seohaensis | reverse complement strand
GTTCAAATGGCGATTCAGCGTTTAATTGGTTTTGGGAAAAAAGAAGAGTTTAAGGAAATTTTGGCAATTTTAAGAAGGCAGAACCCTGATAGGATAAGGGTTCTGTGAAATTTGTCGTGTACAGAGAAAAAATTTAATTGAAATTTACGCCTGCGTTCCCATATATCCATCAAGTACACAATTTGTTGTGAGGAATAACAAGAATGCGTTTTGAAAAGTTTACCAACCGACTACAGCAAGCTTTATCCGATGCCCAATCTCTTGCGATAGGGAAAGATCATACTGCCATTGAAGGCATTCACTTATTGGCGACTTTGCTCGAAGAAGCTTCCAATGTCAGTTTATTACAACAAGCAGGCGCAAACCTACGTGATTTGCAAAGCAAATTACAGCAAGCGATTGCTGATGCACCGACTTTGGCCAATCCAACAGGCGATATCAACTTAAGTCCAGATGCGGTTAAAGCCTTGAATTTGGCTGACAGTTTTGCCCAAAAAGCAGGTGATGAGTTCTTGTCAACCGATTGGTTGATGCTGGGTTTGACCGAAGTGGGCGCGACCAAAACACTACTGAACAGTGTAGGCGTGACCTCAGATAGTTTGCGTAGCGTGATTGACAAAATTAGAGGGGATGAAAAAGTCATGAGCAATAATCACGAAGATCAACGTGACTCACTCAATAAATATACCATCGATTTAACCGAACGTGCGTTGGCGGGCAAGCTAGACCCTGTAATTGGTCGTGATGATGAAATTCGCCGTACCGTTCAGGTGTTGTCACGCCGTACCAAAAACAACCCAGTACTCATTGGTGAACCTGGTGTGGGTAAAACTGCGATTGTTGAAGGTTTGGCGCAGCGTATTGTGAATGGTGAAGTGCCAGAAAGCTTAAAAGGTAAACGTGTTTTATCTTTAGATTTGGGCTCATTGTTGGCAGGTGCGAAATATCGCGGTGAGTTTGAAGAACGCCTAAAAGCGGTCTTAAAAGACTTGGCGAAACAAGAAGGTGAAGTCATCTTATTTATTGATGAATTACACACACTTGTGGGTGCAGGTAAAGGCGATGGTGCCATGGATGCAGGCAATATGTTGAAACCTGCATTGGCGCGTGGCGAATTGCGCTGCGTCGGTGCCACTACTTTAGATGAGTATCGTCAATATATTGAAAAAGATGCAGCTTTAGAGCGTCGTTTCCAAAAAGTATTGGTTGATGAGCCAAGTGTAGAAGACACCATTGCAATTTTACGAGGTCTGAAAGAACGCTACGAAGTGCACCACGGGGTTAAAATTTTAGATTCGGCGATTATTGCCGCCGCTAAAATGTCGCACCGTTATATCACTGACCGTCAACTTCCCGACAAGGCAATTGATTTGGTGGATGAGGCAGCGTCACGGATTAAAATGGAGCTAGATTCTAAGCCTGAAGCCTTAGATAAATTAGAGCGCCGTTTAATTCAATTAAAACTGCAACTTGAAGCCGTGAAGAAAGATGAAGATGCAGGCAGCCGTGCTGAAGTTGCACATCTGGAAAAACAAATTATTGAAGTTCAAAATGAATACAATGATTTGGAAGAAGTTTGGAAAGCGGAAAAAACCTTGGTTGAAGGCACTAAGCAAATTCAGACTCAGCTTGATCAGGCACGTATGGCATTGCAAAAAGCGCAGCGTGAAAATGACTTGGCGGAAATGTCACGTTTACAATACGGTGTGATTCCTGAGTTGGAAAAACAACTGGCACAAGATGAGTTGGTTGAAGAGAAAGAAGAACCAAAATTATTGCGTAACAAAGTTACGGACAATGAAATTGCTGAAGTCGTGAGTGCTGCAACGGGCATTCCTGTATCGAAAATGCTGCAGGGTGAACGTGAAAAATTGCTACACATGGAAGATTTCTTGCATAACCGTGTGGTGGGGCAAGATGAAGCTGTGGTGGCGGTGTCGAATGCGGTACGTCGTTCACGCGCAGGTTTGTCTGATCCTAACCGTCCAAGTGGTTCGTTCCTGTTCCTTGGCCCAACAGGGGTAGGTAAAACAGAATTGACCAAAGCGTTAGCGAACTTCTTGTTTGACAGCGATGACGCCATGATTCGGATTGATATGTCTGAATTTATGGAAAAACACTCGGTCAGCCGTTTGGTCGGTGCGCCTCCAGGCTATGTCGGTTATGAAGAAGGTGGTGTATTAACCGAAGCAGTACGTCGTAAACCGTACAGTGTGGTGCTGTTTGATGAGGTGGAAAAAGCCCATCCAGACGTATTTAACATCTTGTTGCAGGTGTTGGATGATGGACGCCTAACCGACTCGCAAGGTCGCGTGGTGGACTTTAAGAACACTGTAATTGTGATGACTTCTAACTTGGGTTCACACGAAGTACGTGAATTGGGTGACAATCCAACACGTGAAGAAGTGCGTACCGTGGTCATGGCCGCAGTTTCACAACATTTCCGCCCTGAGTTTATTAACCGTATTGATGAGTTGGTGGTGTTCCATTCACTGGAAAAAGCACAAATTCGTGGCATTGCCGATATTCAATTGGATCGTTTACGTGCGCGTTTAAGCGAACGCGACTTGAGCTTGTCGATAGAAGATACTGCATTTGATCAATTGATTGAAGCAGGTTTTGACCCAGTCTACGGTGCGCGTCCATTGAAACGTGCAATTCAGCAACAAGTGGAAAACACATTGGCGCAAAAAATCCTCGCAGGTGACTTTGTTGCAGGTGATACGATTTTAATTAAAGCTGAAAATGGTCATTTGCTGTTTGAAAAAATGAAACTCAGCTAATTGGCTATGTGTAAGCAACTTTTAAGAAACCCAGCTTCGGCTGGGTTTTTTATGACTGACAATTTAGGTCACATAAGTAAAATTTTTGGTAAAAAATGACAGCTATTTTTAATATTTTGTGATGAATATTATATTTAAGTGATTTATTTGCAAAACAATTATCTTTTTTAAAGAAGATTAATTATAATTTATTGTTCAATAAGAATAGATAAATTCTGAGCAGAATCTATGTCAAAAATAGTATGGGGTGGAATGGGGGTTGCAGTGTTGGCAGGAGCTGTCACTGCAGGAAATTTATATGCAGATAAGAGCCTGCGTGAGCATTATCAACAAAATTTAAATCCTGTACCCAATGTGAGCGTCCAATATACGGACTACGACATGGGGACTTTAACAGGTACTGCCAAATGGAAAATGACCATTATTGCAGACCCATGTAATGCTAAAGAAAAACTGGTGTTTCACGGACAAGATCAAATTCAGCGGACATGGAAAGGTTACCAAATTGATTCTAAAATGAATCTGGAACAAGGGCAGGGACAATTTTCCGAGTTCTTTCAGCAGCCTCTAAATGTGACAACGCAAGTGAATTGGTTGGGTGTATCGACCACGAAATTGAGCATACCTGCTATAGAGAAAAAAGAAGCAGGACTTGAAGCTAAATTTTCTCCTATGCAGATTGAGTTTCAGGCGAAACAAAGTCAGGGGCAGCAGAAAATTGTAAATATGAGTTTTGATGTGCCTCAATTGACGGTGCTGGATCAATTTGGACATCTTCAAGTAAAAGGCATGCAGTTTAAAACCAATCAGGCTTTGAATGTGCAGTCTTTAGAGCCGGGCTATTTCCAATTCAGTATTGCAGAAATGCAGCGTCAAGACCCAAAAGCAGTGGGTTCAGGCAAAATGAAAGACTTCAGTTGGCGTATGGATACTCAACTGCATGAGCGCACGGTAGATATTCAATCGAAATTTAAAATTGCCGAGTTAGGTTTAAATAATGTGCCTGCCATGCAAGACCTGCAAGTGAATTGGGATGTTAAAAACTTGCAGCGCAGTAAAATGCAGACGTTTCTTGATATTGTGCAAAAACAAAACAACTCATGCCTAGAAGCGGAAAACTTTGAGAAAGATGTACAACAAGCCTTGTTGGCTGTGATTAATGAGGGCTTTCAGTTCGAATCCAAGAAGAATCAGTTGAAATTAGGCACAGGCAGTATTCGGGCAGATTTGGTTGGTAAAGTGATGCCAGGGCATCAAACCACTGTAGAAGGCTTAGCGAAAATGTTCCCAAGTTTGCTAGAAGTGCAAACCGATGTGAGTTTTAACAAACAAGTAGTCAAAACTATTATGAATAATTATATGAATGCTGCGGGTAAAAGCATGTCTGATCAAGAATTAGAACAGATGCTCAGTGCGATGCAAAGCAATCAGCAAATTCAACGTGATGGTGATGAATTTAAACTGTCGATGCATTATCAATATGGTGAAAAGAAGTTTTTAACTGGTCAATAATCTAGATACTGATCTACGATAAAACAAAGCCTGTTCAAATGAACAGGCTTTGTTGTATTGCCATATCGTTTATTTAAACAGGCGGGTGCTGAATTTTCCAAGCACGGTGGATTTTGGTGTTGCGTTTGAAATCTTGCCCAATGGTTTCATGGCTAATTTCCTGCACATCAAACATGGCTTCAATTTCTTCATCCATTTCAAAACCACGGTAGTTGTTGGAGAAGTACAGCGTTCCGCCTGTGGTTAAGCGGTTCATGGCACGCTTAATTAAAGAAACGTGGTCGCGTTGTACGTCAAATGTTCCGTAGAACTTTTTAGAGTTTGAGAAAGTTGGTGGGTCAATAAAGATCAGATCATATTGTTCATGACCTTCTTTGAGCCATTCAAAACAATCACTGGCAAAGAATTGATGTTGTTCATCGGCATGGTCTACCGTTAAACCATTCAATACAAAGTTTTCTTTAGACCAATTCAAATAAGTATTGGATAAATCGACGCTGGTGGTACTTGCTGCACCGCCAAGCGCGGCATGTAAACTTGCAGTTGAGGTATAACTGTATAAATTCAGGAAGTGCTTGCCACGTGCTTCTTTGGCAATACGTAAACGCATTTGACGATGGTCAAGGAACAAGCCTGTATCTAGGTAGTCGGTGAGGTTAACCAAAATTTTAGCCTGACCTTCTTGCACAATAAAACGCTTCGAGGCGGTACTTTGTTTGGTGTACTGGTTTTTACCTTCCTGACGGGCACGGGTTTTAATAAATACCGCATCGCGCCCTAAACCTGTGACAGCGCGAATGGCTTGTAAGGCAAGGTTAAAACGCTTTTTGGCTTTTTCAGGATCAATTTTTTTCGGCGGCGCATATTCCTGCACGTGCAAACGGTCGCCGTATAAATCGACTGCGACATTAAAGTCAGGTAAGTCTGCATCGTATAAACGCAGGCAATGCACATTTTCTTTCACCGCCCATTTTTTCAGGCTCTGCATGTTTTTTTGCAAACGGTTGGTGAAATCTTCTGCGCCTTCAATGGGTTCAAACTGTTGCGGTTGCCAATCTGCTAAGAATGGACGCGCGACTGTTGCAGGTTTGATCGTACCAAAACGGACATAAATTGGCAGTTTACCGTTCATCAAACGTAAAATTTGTGGGTCATTGAAAGCCAGCACATCGGCTTGTTCAACTTGGGCTGCAATGACGGCTGCTTTTTGATTTGGGAAATGCTTTTGCAAGAGGGCAGACAGACCCAAATATAAGGCACGGTTCGAGGCTTTATCGCCCAAACGCTCACCATAAGGTGGGTTGGTTACAATAAAGGCCTTTTTACCTTCGGCTTGAAAGTCGGGCCAGTCAGCCAAAGTACGTTCTTCAATTTGAATCTGATCGAGCAGACTTTCAAAACCTGCTGCAATAATATTTTGCTTGGTGGCTTTGACTGCTTCCCAGTCGGCATCGAAAGCATAAAATTTTGGCAATGGTTGTTGTAATGCAGTTTGATGGCGTTCAGCCGCTTCTGCTTTAATGCTCATCCATAATTCATGGTCGTGACCTTGCCAACCGTTAAAACCGAAACGACGTACCAAACCCGGTGCACGGTCAGTCAGCATCATCAATGCTTCAATAATAAACGTACCCGAACCACACATTGGGTCTAAAATAATGTCGGGTTGAATTTGTTGTAATTGACCTTTTTGCAGAATCGCTGCGGCAAGGTTTTCTTTAATTGGGGCATCGGTCATAAAACGACGATAGCCGCGTTTATGCAGTGAATCGCCAGATAAATCTAGGCAGTATGTATGTTCTTTTTTACCTGCCAACACGTATAAGGTAATTTCAGGCTGTTTGATGTCAATGCTTGGACGTTTGCCCACTGCATCCATAAATGAATCGACCACACCATCTTTAACGCGCAAGGTCGCAAATTGGCTGTTCACTTTAATGTCACGCTCTATATGCAAACGCACTGCAAAAGTACTTTGTGGCGCAAAAATCAGTGACCAGTCAAAGCTCAGCGCACCTTCATAAAGCTCTTCGGCTACATCGCGCGCGTCGTGACTAAATTCAATTTCGTGTGTGTGAATTGGTGTAAGGACACGTGAGGCTAAACGTGACCACATGCAGACACGATAGGCATTTTCGAGTGTGCCTTTGAAAATTAAACGACCCGGTAAACGTTCGATATTTTGAATACCTAAACCTTGCATTTCTTCTTGCAATAAGGTTTCAAGTCCATCTGCACAGGTGACCCAATATGTAGAAAGACGGGGTTTCGAATTCATGAAAATTTCCAAAAGCAATTCAGCAATCGGCTATTTTACCGTATTTTGTGCTAGAAAACTTAGTGATTTAGCGTGAATCGTGCAGAATTTTAAAGGTCTAGGTTTGAAGAGCTTCAGGGCATTTTTTACTGTTTTTTTCTAAAAAGGCAATGAGGATGTAATGACATCTCTAAAAAATTTTGAGTGATTGTATTGCGGAAAAATAAAAACCTGAATATTCACATGATTGGTATGTATTTTGCTCATACATTGTTGTGATGGTGAACATTTTGCAGATGAGCATCAAACACTGCAAAACAACAATGAAGCGATAAGGGGAATATTTAAATGACCACGGCTACTTTAAACACGGCACAGGCTTTAACAGCAAATAACGAGATTTTTTCAGTTGCCACTTTAATTTATACGCGATTAAGACGGGTCAGTGGACGTGTGATTGATGTCATGTATCTGGTTGAAAATTCAGACTATGCACGTGCTGTGCTGCAATTGGCGCTCGCTACACACGATGAGGAATTGTGCCGTTATGCGCTGCGCTTAAACAGTATATTGGCTAACTTAATGGATGCTGATGCAGAAATAACGTCGCCACAGACTGAAGCGCAGCAATTAGATGCAGTAGAAAATATAGAAAATATAGATGACTTGACTGAACCTACAGCTGAAGAAATTTATCGGGCGCAGGTGTCCCATCATTATATAGGGGCATTGCGTTAAACGGTGAATTGTACAGACTATGCCTACATAGCCTGAAGGTTGCGTAGGCAGTTGTAGGCGAAGATTGACCCACCAGATGTTCATCAAGCTCATATCAAGATGATTGGCTAGCAGAGCAGTTAAATATAAATGCCATCCTTTCACATCGCTTTGTAGAGTATTAAGCATGAAAGAAAGTGTAGATGAGTCTGCATGACTTAATTTTTAAAATCATAAGTTTCTTTTGACTAAATCACGCCAAGTTACACTGCTTTGCCAAATCAATTTCTGTATAATGCGTTAACTTAACGTATAAGGAATCTCTCATGCATTTGGCGGCATTGCATACTCCGAGCCAGATTCAATTGAATAAAGATGGGCATTTAAAACACTTTTTAACCATCGAAGGTCTTTCCAAAGAAACCCTCACCCAAATTCTGGACACAGCACAGTCCTTTTTCAATGAACAAAACCAACTGATCACCAATAATTTGCTCGAAGGGCGCACGGTGATGAATTTGTTCTTCGAAAACTCTACTCGTACCCGCACCACATTTGAAGCCGCAGCCAAGCGTCTTTCTGCCAATGTACTCAATATTGATATTGCCCGTTCAAGTACCTCTAAAGGTGAAACTTTGCGTGACACTTTGTGGAACTTAGAGGCGATGGCTGCTGACATTTTTGTGGTGCGTCATTCATCTTCAGGTGCAGCACATTTTATTGCTAAAACGGTTTGCCCAAAGGTTGCCATTATTAATGCGGGTGATGGCCGTCATGCACATCCAACGCAAGCGATGTTGGATATGCTGACCATTCGCCGTGAAACCCAACGACCTTATGAAGAATTAAGTGTTGCGATTATTGGTGATATCAAACATTCACGCGTGGCGCGTTCCGATGTGGCTGCCTTGCAAACACTGGGCTGTAAAGACATTCGCGTGATTGCACCGAACACCTTGTTGCCCTACGGTTTTGATGAATATGGCGCAGGCGTGCGTTTATTTAACAAAATGGAAGAAGGCATTAAAGATTGCGACGTGATTATCACCCTGCGTATTCAAAATGAACGTATTGATTCGCCAGCACTTGCCTCACAAGCCGAATTCTACAAAATGTACGGTTTAAACAAAGAGCGTTTGGCGCTTGCAAAACCAAACTGTATTGTGATGCATCCTGGTCCAATGAACCGTGGTGTCGAAATTGATTCAAGCATTGCCGATGGGCCTCAATCGGTGATTTTAAATCAAGTAACCAACGGTATTGCGGTACGTATGGCGGTATTGGCCTTGGCGATGCAAGGTCAATTGCAAGAACAAGGTTTGATTGACGCGATTGCGGTATAAGGAAAAAGTCATGGCGATTGTAAAAATTGAAAATGTACGTGTGCTTGACCCAATCCAGCAAATTGACCGCGTACAAACGGTATATCTTGAAAATGGCAAGTTGGTTGCAGAAAGTGCAGATATTAGCGAAAGCATAGATGCCCAAGGTCAATGGCTCATGCCAACTATGGTCGATTTATGCGCACGTTTACGTGAACCTGGTCAGCAACAACATGGCACGCTCAAATCTGAAGGCAAGGCCGCACGTGAAAACGGAATTCTGCACTTATTTACGCCACCCGATTCTAAACCAATCGTGCAAGACAACGGTGCACTCATTCATGGTTTGGTCGAAAAAGCCATGTTGGATGGTGGCATTTATTTAGAAGTGATTGGTGCACAAACTCAAGGTTTAAACGGCAAGCAGCCTGCCAATATGGCGGGACTGAAAAAAGGCGGCTGTAGTGCAGTGTCCAATGCCAATGCACCTTTTGAAGATGATGATGTCGTGATTCGCACACTGGAATATGCTGCAGGTTTGGACATGACCGTGGTGTTCTATGCCGAAGAACCGCAAATTGCTAAAGATGGCTGTGTGCATGAAGGTTTTATTGCATCGCGTCAGGGCTTGCCTATGATTCCAACTTTGGCAGAAACCGTAGCGATTGCCAAATATTTGCTGATGATTGAAGCCACAGGTGTACGTGCGCATTTTGGCTTATTGTCTTGTGGTGCATCAGTTGAATTGATTCAACAAGCTAAAGCCAAAGGTTTACCTGTCACTTGCGATGTGGCGATGCATCAACTGCATTTAACCGATCAAATTATTGATGGTTTTAACTCGTTAGCGCATGTACGTCCGCCACTGCGCTCAGAGCAAGACAAAGCATTACTGCGTCAAGGTGTAAAAGATGGTGTGATTGATGCGATTTGTACTCATCATGAGCCGTTAAATAGCTCTGCAAAAATGGCACCATTTGCAGATACTTTGTCAGGTTTTACTGCATTTGATACTTATATTCCATTTGGGATTCAACTGATTCAGGAAGGTCTGTTCAGTCCATTGGAATGGGTAGAAAAAGTGACACTTGCACCTGCGCGTGTGGCAAAAATGCAAAGTCGTTGGGAACAGGAAGCGGGTTGGGTCTTGGTTGATCCAGAAGTGGAATGGACACTGAACAAAGAAACGATTGTGTCACAAGGCAAAAATACGCCTTTGATTAATCAAGTTGTAAAAGGCAAAGCAGTACGCGTCTTTACTGCTTAATATGCTCTGATTGATATTTTATTTTCAAGTTTAAATAAGAGTCAGCTTCGGCTGGCTTTTTTATTGAATTTTAACAATCCCCAAATAGAAAATCGAAGAAGAGACTCTACATTCCGTTGACTCAAATTTCACAACAAAATCAAAACACCACAATTTATTACATTTGTTTAAATTTTAAGCATATACACTAAAAAACAACTTGAAAACAAAGACAAAAAAGAGGGCATATATATGCAAACAGATTTTATAGACTTGCTCAAACAAAGTGTGTCATCCATTGTATTGGAAGGGGAAACCCAGCATTTGCTTGAAAAAAATCAGGCATTAAATAGTTTTTATCCCATTTTATTGTCTATTTTAAATTCACGACCTGAACTGATTGACAATCTGCTGCGACAACTGAATCCACGTGTGGGCGATGTCTTTGGTTCAAACTTGTCTTTAAAACAGCAGTTTATGGATATGGTGAGTGGCACAGCACCACAAGCCGAAATTGAAAATACACTGAATCGTTCTATTGCACCTAGTCTAAACTTTCTTGAAAATCAGGCAGGTTCATCAGACCGAGTTGCGATTCAACATTTATTGCAAAATAATTTATATTCAATTCAGGCAGCTTTGCCGCAGTGGGCAACAGCATTATTGGCTGCTTTGGGGGTAAATAATGCTGCGGGCCAAACCGTACATCAAGCACCTGAAGTCATTGTGACTGAGCCAGTAGAAGAACGCCGTTCGTGGTTATTGCCAATTTTAGCTTTAATTATTTTAATTGGTTTATTGGCATTTTTATTCCGTGCATGTAGTGACCGCAACCAAGCGCCTGCAACCACACAGACCCAAGTGGCAGCAAATCAGGCTGCAATGTTGCAAGTCAGTACAGGCAGTGATGGTAATTTGATGACCTGTCAAATTTTGCTGAATAATCCAAGCTATATGGAAATTCTGCAGAATGAAGTGAAGCAAATTTTCAATCATCCAACAGGTTGTGGTGCAGAAAATTTTGCCAACTATCATTCGGAATTTATTGATCAGGACGTGATTCCAAGCGTTTTAAAAATGCTGAAAGGTGTACCGAATGTCAATTTAAACTGGGTGGGTAATCAACTGTCTATTCAAGCCGCGAACCCTGCCGATGCAGAGCGTTTAGCCAGTCAAATTCGTCCATTGGCTAAAAACATGACTGTAGTGACTCAGCAACCTGCAGAAACTACAGTAACCGATGTTAATCAGGCTGTAACCAGCAGTATTAGCAATGCCGAGCAGGCTTTGGCTGCAATTAATCCTGACAATATTCAAGCTTTGGATATTGCGACGGCACTCAATATGCAAATCATTAATTTTGATTCTGCATCGACTGAAATTCCAGCAGCCAATAAGTCTATTTTAGATCAGGCTGCGGTATTGATGCAGCGCGCGCCACAAGTGCAATTAACCGTGAAAGGGCATACCGATGCCGTAGGTGATGCCAATGCCAACAAAACTTTGTCACAACAACGTGCGCAAGCAGTGGTCGATTATTTAGTATCACGTGGTGTAAATCCGGGTCAATTGCAAGCCATTGGTTTTGGTTCAGAGCAGCCGATTGCGGCAAATGCAACGCCAGAAGGTCAATTTAAAAACCGCCGTATTGAGTTTGAAGTCTTGAATGTAGATACAGGCACGGTGCGTAGTGTGGAAGATGCTGGCGTGGTAGAGCAAAAGGCGCCTCAATCTTAAAATAGGTCTATTTTCTTGTAAGCCTTCACTTTGCAAAGTGAAGGCTTTTTTTATTGCAGATCAGTGCCGAAGTATCGTGCAAATATCGAAATTGAAAGTAATTTTTGGATGCTCTTTGGTTTGAGGAATAGTTTTATAAATTAGTGATTTGTTGAGTAGATTGAATAAGTTGAGTGGGAAAGTATGAAAGTCAAAACAAACCCTCTCCCTTGTATTAGGTTTTAAAGCAGTGTATCAAAACTTGCAAAGGAGAGGGGGAGTTAACTTGAGATAAATTCATCAAGCTGCGACTTTTTGCAAGGCAACGCCTGTAACTTTTTGAATTTCATCAAAACTGACATCAGGTGCAAGTTCAATCAACTTTACGCCTTGTGGGGTAATATCAAGTACGCCTAAGTCGGTAATGATACGATGCACCACTGCTTTACCCGTAAGTGGTAAACTGCACTGCGATACAATTTTAGGTGTACCATCTTTGGCACAATGTTCCATCAACACCACAACTTTTTGTACGCCTGCGACCAAATCCATTGCACCGCCCATGCCTTTAACTTTCTTGCCGGGAATCATCCAATTGGCAAGATCGCCTTGTTCAGAAACTTCCATTGCCCCTAAAATGGCGATATTGACATGCCCGCCACGAATCATGGCAAAGGAATCTGCGCTGGAGAAAAATGCCGCACCTTTACGTGCAGTCACAGTTTGTTTGCCTGCATTGATCAGGTCGGCATCTACAGTGTCGGCAGTCGGAAATTCACCAATGCCAAGTAAGCCATTTTCAGACTGCAACCAAACATTGATATGTTCAGGAATATAATTGGCGACCAGTGTGGGTAAGCCAATGCCTAGATTGACATAAAAACCATCTTCTAATTCTTGTGCAGCGCGCTGCGCCATTTGATTACGCGTCCAAGCCATGTCTTAAGCCTCCGCCTTTAAAGTCATTTGTTCAATACGTTTTTCTGGGTTTGCATTGAGGACAATGCGGTTCACATAAATACCGGGTAAGTGGATTTCGTCTGGGTCTAAATCGCCAATTTCAACAATCTGTTCAACTTCGGCAATGGTGATTTTGCCTGCCATGGCACAGACAGGATTAAAGTTTTGTGCTGTTTTACGGAAAACAAGATTGCCCGCTTTATCTGCTTTGTAGGCTTTGACCAAAGCGACATCTGCGGTCAAAGATTCTTCTAAAATATAATCTTTGCCATTAAATTCACGGACTTCTTTTCCTTCGGCAATAACAGTGCCTACACCTGTTGGGGTGAAAAATGCAGGAATACCCGCACCGCCTGCGCGTAATTTTTCTGCCAGTGTGCCTTGCGGGGTAAGTTCAACTTCCAGTTCACCGCTTAAAAACTGGCGTTCAAATTCTTTATTTTCGCCGACATAAGATGAAATCATTTTTTTAATTTGTTTGGTTTCAAGCAATAAGCCTAAACCAAAACCATCGACCCCTGCGTTGTTGGAAATACAAGTCAGCTGTTTCACACCTGTATCTTTTAACGCAGCAATCAAGGCTTCAGGAATACCGCATAAACCAAAACCACCCACCGCCAAGGTATGCCCATCTTGAACCACGCCATTTAATGCAGCTTGTGCGCTGTCATATACTTTATTGGACATTTGTCACCTCTTTATTCTCTGCACGGCATTCACTTGCCATGTTGTGTTGTTGCCATCCTTATTGCTTATGTTCCAATGCTATTGAGGATGAAATAGGTTTTAAGCACAAACCTTTTGCCAGTAGGCATTGGCATAGTGAGATGGATTATTGCGCTGTAAGACATTGCTGATGTTACGACTAGCTGTCATCAGCGGTTCTAACCGCACACCTGTTTCAAAACCCATCTTGGACAGTAAATAGTACAAGTCTTCGGTAGACACATTGCCCGATGCACCTTTGGCATACGGACAGCCACCCAAACCAGCAATAGATGAATCAAATACACGAATGCCTTGCAAGAGCGACTGATAAATATTGGCAATCGCCATGCCGTAAGTATTGTGAAAATGACCTGCTAAAACTTTGGCATCGACCTCTGCCAAACATGCATCCCAGACTTTTTGCACACGGTCAGGGGTTGCTGTACCAATGGTTTCACCCAAAGACACTTCATAGCAGCCCATGTCCAATAATTGCTGTGTGACTTTTGCGACTTGTTTCGGGTCAATTGCGCCTTCATAAGGACAGTCCACCATACAAGATACATAACCACGCACGCGAATGTTGTGCGCTTTGGCTTGACGCATGACATCGCTAAATTTTTCCAAACTTTCTTCAATTGAACAGTTGATATTTTTTCGGGTAAAGCTTTCAGAAGCGGCGGTAAACACGGCAACTTCTTTGCAACCCACCGCCAAAGCCGACTCAAAACCTTTTGAGTTTGGGGTCAGTAAACTGAATTGAATGTTTGGGTTTTGTGGCAGGCTGGCAAACAGCACATCGCTGTCTGCCATTTGCGGTACCCATTTGGCCGATACGCAAGAACCGACCTCAATGCTGCTTAAACCTGTTTGCATTAAATCCAAAATCAGGTTTTTACGGTCTGCCAAAGTGAGTGGCGTTTTCTCATTTTGCAGACCATCTCGTGGGCCAACCTCTACAATTTTGACAAATTCAGTCATGCAACTTCCTCCGTCAAGGCTTCAAATTCAACCAGTTCATCGCCTGCTTTGACCTGATCGCCCGCTTGGAAGTACGAACTTGCCACAATGCCATCGAAAGGCGCACGAATTGAATATTCAATTTTCATGGCTTCCAGTGTCATCAGTACATCATCTTTTTTCACACGGGCATTGGCTGCCACCAAAACTTGGGTGATTACACCCGGCATTGGTGCAGTCAGATTGTTGGCATTGTCTTGTTGATCATCGCTGTTAAAGTTTGCTTGTACATAGCTAAACACATGACGCTGACCGTTTTGGAACAGGGTGATGCCTTGCGCATGTTGGTTAAATGCTATTTTTTGTTGCTGACCATTGATACAAACCTGTAGACGATGTGCATCCAAAAGCTCGCCTTGAACGCTCAGCGTTTGCCCATTGTAGTGAGCCTCAAAACCAGAAGTGCATGGTTTTAACTGGATTTTGAGTGTTTGGTCATTGCACTGTAATTGCACTGTGTGGGCGCTTTGCTGATTTAAGCGCCAGAAGTGGTCTTTTTGCCAAACCGCGTTGTTTGCCGCTTTGTTGTTTTGAATACGAGAAAGTACATCAATTAACGCAGCTGCAACGACAGTTTCTGTAGCGACTTCAGGTTTTGCGTTAAGTAAAAATGCTTCCTCACGTTGAATAAGCCCTGTATCCAAATTGGCATGTTTAAAGGAATCACACAGCACCAAACGATCCAAGAATGCAATGTTGTTGCCTAAACCATCGACGTGGAACTGACCTAAAGCATGGTGCATTTGCGTTAATGCTGCTTCACGGTTTTTACCCCAAACAATCAGTTTGGCAATCATTGGGTCGTAGTAGGTGCTGATTTCATCACCTTCGACAATCCCGCTATCGACACGTACGGCATCATTTTGCTCTGGATAATGCAGATAGCTGATTTGACCAATGGCAGGAATAAAGCCTTTTTCTGGTTCTTCGGCATACACACGCGCTTCAAGGGCATGACCATGAATTTGCAATTCATGTTGCTGTTTTGGCAATGGCTCACCAAAAGCAACTCGCAATTGCCACTCAACCAAGTCTTGCCCTGTAATCATTTCTGTGACGGGGTGTTCGACCTGCAAGCGGGTATTCATTTCCATGAAATAAGCAGTACCGTCTTGCTCGACAATAAACTCTACCGTACCTGCGCCCACGTAATTTACAGCACGTGCGGCATCAATTGCGGCTTGGCGCATAGTTTCGAGTTTATCTTCTGGCATTTTTGGTGCAGGTGCTTCTTCAAGCACTTTTTGGTGGCGACGTTGTACCGAGCAATCACGTTCAAACAAATGCACGTAGTTGCCGTGAGTATCGCCAAAAACCTGTACTTCAATATGACGTGGTTGAATCACATAGCGTTCAATCAGCACATCTTCATTACCAAAGCTAGAACGTGCTTCACTTTTACATGAAGCGAGTGAGCTGAGAAAGTCTTCACTGCGTTCTACTAAACGCATGCCTTTACCGCCACCGCCTGCACTGGCTTTAATGAGCACAGGATAACCAATGCTGTCGGCTTGTTGCTTTAAAAATGCCGCATCTTGATTGCTGCCGTGGTAGCCCGGAGTTAGTGGCACACCTGCTTTTTCCATCAAGGCTTTAGAGGTTGCTTTTAGACCCATCGCCAAAATGGCTTCAACTGGCGGGCCAATAAAAACAATATTGTTGTCTTTACAGGCAAGTGCGAATTGGTCATTTTCAGATAAGAAACCATAACCCGGGTGAATCGCTTGTGCACCTGTGCTTTTGGCCGCCTGAATAATACGCTCAACTTGCAAATAACTTTGTGCCGCAGGTGATTCACCAATATAAATGGCTTCGTCTGCCAGTTTAACGTGTTGCGATTGCGCATCGGCATCTGAATACACCGCGACAGTCGCAATCCCAAGTTTTTTTGCGGTACGAATTACACGGCAGGCAATTTCACCACGGTTGGCAATTAAAATCTTTTCAAACATCGTGCGATCCTTCTTTTATTCTGCCGTGGTCTTGATCCAAGCCGGGCTTTGTTTATTTAAAAAAGCATTTAAGCCATTTTTCGCCTCAGTTCCTTGGCGAACATGTGCAATATGCTGTGCAGTTTGTTGGAGTAAATCTTCGGTCAAAACTTGATGATTGACCATCTGAATCAGTTGTTTAGAAGCATGTTGCGCTTCTGGGCCACCAAGCAATAAGGCTTGCACAATTTCATCAATTTTGCTGTCTAAGTCTTCGGCTGAAGTGACTTCATGCGCTAAACCAATTTGCTGTGCCTGTTCTGCAGAAATACGCTCTGCCGTTAAAAAGTAACGTGATGCCTGACGTGCACCAATGGCACGAATTACATACGGACTAATCGTGGATGGAGCCAGTCCTAAACGTACTTCGGATGTAGCAAATTTGGCATCCGTGCTGGCAACACAAATATCACAGGCAGAGGCCAAGCCCATACCACCACCAAAGGCAATACCATGCACACGGGCAATAGTCGGCTGCTTTAAAGTAGCTAAACTTTGCAGCATTTTCGCTAGTTTCAGGGCATCGGCTTGATTTTCTGCTGTAGAAGCTTGACCTGCTTGTTTCATCCAGTTCAGGTCTGCACCTGCAGAGAAGCTTTTGCCGCGTCCAGCTAAAATTACGACACGTACATCCTCACGCGTATTCAGATACTGAAAGCAGGCGTGTAATTCTTCAATCACTTGGGTATTGAAGGCATTATGCAGTTCCGCACGATTAATCCAAACCGTAGCCACTTGGTTGTTCTGTTCGAGCTGTAAAAACTGATAATCCATTTTGTCACCTCTTACATGCGGAACACGCCAAATTTGGTCGGTTGGATGGGTGCATTGAGGGCAGCGGCTAAACTTAATGCCAAAACTTCACGCGACTGTGCTGGATCAATCACACCATCATCCCATAAGCGTGCAGACGCATAATATGGATGACCCTGACGTTCGTATTGTTCACGAATTGGCTGTTTGAACTGATCTTCTTCTTCGGCAGACCAACTACCGCCTTTGGCTTCAATCTGATCACGCTTTAAGGTAGACAATACGCTCGATGCTTGTTCGCCACCCATCACTGAAATACGTGAGTTTGGCCATGTCCACATAAAACGTGGTGAATAAGCACGACCACACATCCCGTAGTTACCTGCACCAAAAGAACCGCCAATCACTAAAGTCAGTTTAGGCACATTGGCTGTGGCAACCGCCATCACCAGTTTGGCACCATTTTTGGCAATGCCTTCATTTTCATATTGGCGTCCAACCATAAAGCCTGTGATATTTTGAATAAATAACAGGGGAATGTTGCGTTGGGTGCATAGTTCAATAAAGTGTGCGCCTTTTTGTGCCGACTCGGAAAATAAAATACCGTTGTTGGCAATAATCCCGACAGGCATACCATATAGTTTGGCAAAACCTGTAATTAATGTGGTGCCAAAGCGCGCTTTAAATTCATCAAAACGTGAACCATCGACAATACGGGCAATCACTTCACGTACATCAAACGGTTTACGCGCGTCAGTCGGAACAATGCCATACAGTTCAGAGGCATCGAATAATGGTGCTTCTATATGCTCAGGCTGCGGGTTTGGCTTTTTATTTAAATTGGCAACGATGTTGCGGGCAATTGCCAAGGCATGTTCATCATTTTCTGCCAAATGATCGGCTACACCTGAAAGGCGAGTGTGTACATCGCCACCACCCAAGTCTTCGCTGCTAACCACTTCACCTGTTGCGGCTTTAACCAGCGGTGGGCCGCCCAAGAAAATTGTCCCCTGATTACGCACAATGATGGTTTCATCTGACATGGCAGGGACATACGCACCGCCTGCGGTACAACTTCCCATCACAACGGCAATTTGGGCAATGCCCATGCTCGACATACGCGCTTGGTTATAGAAAATGCGTCCGAAATGATCACGGTCTGGAAAGACTTCATCTTGTAGCGGCAAATATGCACCGCCAGAATCGACCAAATAAATACAAGTCAGGTGATTCTGTTCGGCAATTTCCTGTGCGCGTAAATGCTTTTTCACAGTCAGTGGATAGTACGTTCCACCTTTTACTGTGGCATCGTTGGCAATGATCATGCAGGTCACGCCATTCACTTGACCGACACCCGCCACTACACCCGCAGCAGGGACATCATCCTGATAGACCTGATAAGCGGCTAACTGACCAATTTCAATAAATGCAGTACCCGGATCGATCAGGTGGTCAATCCGTTCACGTGGCAGTAATTTGCCACGGTCTAAATGTTTTTGGCGTGCAGTTTCGCCACCACCCAAAGCAATTTTTTGGACTTTTTCTCTGAGGTCATCGACTAGGCTTTGCATCGCAGCTTGGTTGTTTTTAAACTCGTCGCTGCGAATATTAATTTTGCTCTGTAATTGATTCATGCCAACATCCTTGTCTATTCTTGTGATTTATTTTTAGGCAGTTTCGTTAAACAATTCACGGCCAATCAACATACGGCGAATTTCTGAAGTACCCGCACCAATTTCATAGAGTTTGGCATCACGCCATAAACGTCCTGCAGAGAACTCATTGATATAGCCATTACCGCCCAAGGTTTGAATGGTTTCACCTGCCATCCATGTGGCTTTTTCGGCAGCGTATAAAATGGCACTGGCTGCATCTTTACGTAAACTACGGCTGTGTTCAGCTTTGTCACATTCTGCGCCAACGGCATAGACCAGTGCTTTACATGCCAACCAAGTCGAATACATATCGGCAATTTTGCCTTGCATAAGCTGGAATTCACCCAATGCCTGACCAAACTGTTTACGCTCATGAATATAAGGAATCACGGTATCCATGCAGGCATCCATAATGCCTAGCGGCCCTGCACTTAAAACTGCACGTTCATAGTCCAGTCCACTCATTAATACTTTTGTACCATTGCCCACACCGCCCAAGACGTTTTCTTTTGGTACTTCAACATTGTCAAAGAACAATGGATAGGTATTTGAGCCGCGCATCCCGAGTTTGTCTAAATGGCTGCCGTGGCTAAAACCTGACATGGTTTTTTCAATTAAGAAAGCAGTCATACCTTTGGCGCCTGCCTGTAAGTCAGTTTTGGCATACACCACCAAAACATCGGCATCACCGCCATTGGTAATCCACATTTTTGAGCCGTTGAGCAAGTAATGATCGCCTTTATCTTCAGCTTTCAGTTTCATGCTAACCACGTCTGAGCCTGCATTTGGTTCAGACATTGCCAAAGCGCCGACGTAATCGCCTGAAATCAGTTTTGGTAAATAGCGTTGCTTCTGTTCTTCTGTCCCATTTCGCTTAATTTGGTTCACACATAGGTTAGAATGAGCACCGTAAGACAAACCAATGGATGCTGATGCACGAGAAATTTCTTGCATGGCAATGATGTGAGCTAAATAGCCTAAGTTAGTGCCGCCGTATTCTTCACTCACGGTTAAGCCAAGTAAGCCCATATCGCCAAATTTTTTCCAAAGCTGGGCAGGGAATTCGTTATCACGATCAACCTGTTGAGCAATGGGTGCAATTTCCTTTGCACAAAAAGCAGCGATTGAATCGCGCAGGGCGATTAAGGTTTCATCTAAGCCGAAGTCTAAGCTTTGTAAAATCATGTGTTCATCCATCCTGTGGTTATATTTGTTGTTCCTAAAACAAGCATTGTTGTTGTGCTTAGGTTCTAACATACATCGAAAATTTAAAAAAGTGAACTAAAATTCACAAAATGATTTACAATTCATTTTATCTGGTTGAGAATAAGATATGAGTTATAAAAGATCATCATTGATGCAGGAACGTATGGAACAAAATCGCATGGCGATTTTAGATTCTGCTCGTGAACTTATTGCTCATGGGGGCTTTAAAGAAGCGTCTATCCAAGCCATTGCAGAACGCGCAGGCGTATCTACAGGTTTGGTGTATCGCTACTTTGAAAATAAAAGTCAGATTTTGATTGAAGTTTTATCGGATGCGATTCGTCGTGAGGTCGAAATTTTGGACCACATTGCGAAGTCAGATTTAAGTGCAAAACAAAAATTGCAAAAATCTGTCACCACTTTTGTGAAGCGTGCGATGAACAGCCCCCAATTGGCGTATTCGTTAATGTTCGAGCCTGTAGACCCAGAAATGGAACATGAGCGTTTTCGCAGTAAACAATTGATCAAACAAAGCATCAAGGAAATTTTGGCTGAAGGAAAAGTCAATGGTGAGTTTGATTTTGAAGATTTAAACACTGCAGCTTTAGGTGTGGTTGGATCCATGACCTTTGTGGTGATTGAGCCTTTGAATCCTTCTCGCAATGTAATGTTTGATCAAAATTATAAAGATTACTTTGTCAAACAAATTGCCGATTTTTGTGTGAATGCAGTGCGGAAACAGGAAGGAGGGAAATAAGAACAACGCACAGAATAGGCAAAAAAGTAATCGTCGTCATAGAACAATTAATAGTGTTGGAAAACAGAATTACAAAGAATCAAGGAGATCGATTCAATGACACAAGTACGGTTAAGTTATGCCTATGGCACCAGTAATCAGCCTTTGTTAGGTATGACTATTGGTGAAAAGTTTGATCAGGCTTGCCAGCAATATGCAGATCAGGATGCTTTGGTAAGCGTGCATCAAAATGTGCGTCTGACCTATAAGCAACTGCAGCAACAGGTCAATGCCTTTGCCTGTAGCTTATTAAAACTCGGTTTTAAGAAAGGTGACCGCCTTGCCATTTGGTCTCCGAATTGTGTGGAATGGACAATCACTCAATTCGCAGCCTTCAAGGCAGGGGTGATTTTGGTCAACTTGAACCCCGCTTATAAAAGCAATGAATTGGAATTTGTGCTGAACAAGGTTTCCTGTAAGGGTTTGGTTATTGCATCGCAATTTAAAAGCACCAATTATCAGGAAATTCTCACCAAAATTGCGCCAGAGCTGTGTCAGGCAGACAACAAAGTCCTCAATGCTAAGCGATTACCACATTTAAAGCATGTGATTAAAATTGATGAGCAGAGCCATACAGGTATTCATCGTTTTCAGGATTTACTACCAAGTCCAACCACGCACATGCTGAAAAAGCTAGATCAAATTGCCAGTGAATTGCAGTTTGATGAAACCATCAATATTCAATTTACCTCAGGCACGACAGGCAATCCGAAAGGTACCATGCTGACCCACAACAACATTTTAAATAATGGTTATTTTGTGGGAGAGGCGATTCATTTAAGTCCGCAAGATCGTGTATGTATTTCAGTGCCGTTATTCCACTGTTTTGGGATGGTGATGGGCAATTTGGCCTGTATCACACATGGCTCAACCATGGTCTATCCATCCGCAGTGTTTAATCCACTCGATACCTTAAAAGCCATTCAGCAAGAAAAATGTACGGCTGCTTATGGTGTGCCAACCATGTTTATTGCCATTTTAGAGCATGAGCAGTTTGATGAATTTGATTTGTCTAGCTTGCGTACAGGCATTATGGCAGGCAGTCCATGCCCGCAAGAAATTATGCAACGTGTGATAGACCGCATGCACATGTCACAAATCACCATTTGTTATGGCATGACCGAAACAGCGCCTGTGAGCGCACAAAGTTCGACGGATGATTCGGTAGAACGCCGTGTCCGTACTGTTGGCCGTGTGCATCCACACTTGGAAGTAAAAATTGTCGATGAAGAAGGCAAAGTCGTGCCGCGCGGACAGTTAGGAGAATTGTGTGTGCGTGGTTATTCAGTCATGCTGGGTTACTGGGATGAACATGACAAAACCCAAGAAGTCATTGATGTTGCACGTTGGATGCACACAGGCGACATTGCAGAAATGGATGATGAAGGCTTTGTAAAAATCAAAGGTCGCATTAAAGATGTGGTGATTCGTGGCGGTGAAAACCTGTTCCCGAAAGAAATTGAAGATTTCTTATATACTCACGATGCGGTCTGCGATGTGCAAGTAATTGGCGTGCCAGATCATCGTTATGGTGAAGAACTATGTGCCTGTATTATTTTGCATGAACACCATGAATGTACCGAAGAGGCAATTCGCCAATACTGTGCAGAACACATTTCACACAATAAAGTCCCACGTTATGTGCGCTTCTTTAGTGAATTTCCAATGACCGCTTCAGGCAAGGCACAGAAATTTAAATTACGTGAATTTATGCGTGAAGAATTAAATTTAAAGGAAATTGCTTAAGGCATTATTTCAGCTATTTACTGCTGCAAGATCGACCTTTTAATTTTGTCAGCACACACCCTTTATTTCTCACGCAGAGATAAAGGGATACTCTATACAGGAATAATCACACTAAAAATATATCGCATGCTCGGCTTAATAAAAGATGGCACAAGTTTAAGCATGATGCGTGATAATCAAGGATGAAAATAATGACCGTACGCAATGATTGGACTCGAGAAGAAATTCAGCAGTTATATGAACAACCTTTTCTGGATTTAGTCTTTGAAGCACAGCGTGTGCATCGCCAACATTTTGCTGCCAATACCGTACAAGTCAGTACCTTATTGTCGATTAAAACAGGCAAATGCCCTGAAGACTGTAAATATTGCTCGCAATCTGCGCATTATGATTCACAGCTTGAAGCTGAAAAACGTATTGCAGTGGATAAAGTCATTCAGGAAGCCAAAGAAGCTTTAGCATCAGGTTCTTCACGTTTTTGTATGGGCGCTGCTTGGCGTAATCCGCATGAACGCGATATGCCCTATGTTCTGGAAATGGTGCGTGAAGTCAAAGCTCTGGGCTTAGAAACTTGCATGACTTTAGGGATGTTAAACCAATCGCAGGCAGAACGCTTAAAAGATGCAGGCTTAGATTATTACAACCATAACCTAGACACATCGCGTGAGTATTATCCTAATGTGATTAGTACCCGCTGTTTTGATGATCGCTTAAACACTTTGGATATTGTGCGTCAAACAGGTATGAAAGTATGTAGTGGCGGTATTGTCGGTTTAGGTGAAGATACCCAAGACCGTATTGGTTTATTACATGAATTAGCGACTTTACCGTTACATCCTGAATCTGTGCCGATCAATATGTTAGTTCCGATTGAAGGTACACCATTGGCTGAAGTAGAAAAACTGGATGTGATTGAGTGGATTCGTACCATTGCAGTTGCACGTATTATCATGCCAAACAGCTATATTCGTTTATCTGCAGGGCGTGAATCATTATCTGATTCAGATCAGGCGTTGGCATTTATGGCAGGTGCGAACTCGTTATTCTCAGGTGAAAAGCTTTTGACCAAACCAAATGCAGGCGAAGGCAAAGACAAACAATTGTTCCAAAAATTAGGCTTAGTGCCTGAACGTGCCAAGCCAACCGTTTCGGAATTGTCGGTAGATGCAATGGCTGTGGCTTAAGCAGATCTTGAAAAAGACTCAGATATTTAATGTCAGTAAATTAAAGAAGAATCATGTGATATGGCAAAAGATTTTCACAGTGCAACTGTGGTTGCAGGCTATGACAGTCATATTCGGAAACTCATTCCCGGATATGAATTGGTACATCAACACATCAATGCAATTTTAAGTAGTCATTTGCCCGAAACAGCACAAGTTTTAGTGGTGGGGTGTGGCACAGGCTATGAGTTGCAGTATTTACTGCAGCAACATCCACAGTGGCAATTTACGGCCATCGACCCATCTTTAAGCATGTTACAGCAGGCAGAAAAAAACATTCAGTCTGTGGCAGGGCATGAGCGAGTACGTTTTATACAGGCAGATACCCACCAATTTGCCCAACAAGCGCAGGTTGAAAATTTGCAGTTTGATGCGGCATTGGCGATTTTGGTGGCGCATTTTGTGCCAGTCGCAGAAAAAACATTATTTTTTCAAGATATTTACCAAACATTAAAACCTACAGCGATTTTATTAAGCTATGATCTGATGCAGCAGACTGAAAATATAGAATTGCGCTGGATGCAGAATTTGGCTTTGGATTGTGGTTTAACTACGACTCAAGCGGAAAAAATGCTTGCACGACTGGCCGATGATTTTCATTTAATTATGGCAGATGCGCAGGCAGCATTGCTTACTCAAGTGGGTTTTCGTCAGTGTAAAACATATTGTCAACTTATGAATTATTATGGTTTTTTTGCAGAGAAATAGTTGATCAATAACATTATTTAGTCAGTAATCTTTGTAGTAAAAGTATCCGCACAAGAAAAGTTAGATCAGGGAAAGAGACAAAATGTCAGCATATTACACTTTACTCAAACGTGAACAACATGCCGATGGTGGCTGTACTGCGCACTATCGTTGCAACATTCATGCACAAGGCGCGTGGAATCCGCATGAACAACACATGGCACCTGCAACGGGTATTTTGTGTGCAGAACTTGAGCAATTTATGCCGCGTGATGATATGCGAATTGGTCGGGTCGGTTTAGATATTTTTGGCTTAATTGCCTTTGGTGAATTTAGTATCACCACCCGTATGATTCGACCGGGTAAAACCATTGAGCTGATTGAAGCGGAAATGTGTGCTGAAGGAAAAACCTGTATTGTGGCGCGTGCATGGAAAATGAAAACCTCAGATACACGCGCAATTGCAGGATTGGAAGATTTACCGATAGAAAACCCTGAATATTTGCCCGATTGGGATGGCATGCGTTGTTGGCCGGGCGGCTATATTCAAAGCATTGAAACCCGTGCGCATTTAGATCGTCGTGCAGGTAAGGGCATCGTTTGGTTAAGAAACCAATTGGATATGGTTGAAAATCAAAACACATCCAGTTTTGTGCGTTTATTGGGGATGGTGGATACCGCCAATGGCGTAGTGCCACGCTTAGACCCGAATGCGGGCTGGGGTTTTCCAAATTTAGATTTGCAAATGCATTTACACCGTTTACCGCAAGGCGAATGGCTAGGCTTGGAAGTAACACAACAATATGGTGAAGATGGAATTGGCTTAACGAGTGCAGTTTTGCATGATACTCAAGGGCCATTTGGACGTAGTGAGCAGATTTTAACTTTGCGTCAATTCTAAATCTATTCAATATCAAACAAAAAACATCAGGACGAATTGCTTCGTCCTTTTTTTATTGGCATGCTGTGTGCAGATTATTTCATCTTATTTTATCTGAAAATATTATGCGAATTAGTTTGATTGGTGCAGGGCGCGTTGCACATCATTTGGCTCATGTTTTAAACGCACAGCATCAAATTGTGCAAATTTATAGCCGCAGTCTGGACAAGGCACAGCAGTTGGCTGCACAGGTTGGCGCAGAAGCAATTGCAGAAGTAGAACAATTTCATTCAGACCTGGATTTAGTAATTATCGCAGTGAGTGATCAGGCCATTGGACAGGTGATTCAGGAAGTTCATCGTGACTTAAATCATGTGTTGATTGTGCATACCTCTGGCAGTACTAAACTAGATATATTGCAACAGCATCATGCGCGTTCAGGGGTATTTTATCCCTTACAAACCTTTAGTTTAGAGCGTGAAATTGATTGGTCAGAAACGCCTTTATTTATAGAAGCTGCATTTGCTGAAGATCAGCAGCTTTTAATGACTTTGGCAAATAGCCTAAGCAAAAGGGTTTATGCCTATACTTCAGCACAGCGTTTGAGTTTGCATTTGGCTGCGGTATTTGCCTGTAATTTTAGTAATTATTGTTATGACATGGCCAAGCAAGTGGTCGATGCTCAGCAAGTAGATTTCAGTCTGCTGTATCCTCTTATTTTGGAAACTGCGCATAAAGCGACCCAGAATGATCCGCGTCAAATGCAAACAGGGCCTGCCATGCGGGGCGATCACAATATTTTAAAAATGCATCAGGACTTATTGGCAGTAGGGCAGCAACATGAACTTGCCAAAGTTTATGCGATGATGAGCCAACAGATTTTAAAGCGGCATCAATCTTAGCCATTTGATGAGATAAAACGAGTTCAAATAAAAAATGCTTCCTTGTGGAAGCATTTTTTCTAGCAGAAATTAGTTAATTTTCTTGAAGATAAAATCATTAATCTTATGACCTGCTTCAATTCCGCGGCGTTCAAACTTGGTTTGTGGACGCCATTCAGGGCGAGGGTAGCTATTGCCTTTACCCGCCAAGTTTTCTAAACGTGGACGGTTGTCCAATACATCCAGCATCCATTCTGCATACGGTTCCCAGTCGGTTGCTGCATGGAACGTACCACCTAACACTAATTTTTGCTCTACCAATTCCATGCGTTCATGAGCAACAAAACGGCGTTTGAAGTGACGTTTTTTCTGCCATGGGTCTGGGAAATATAACTGCACCGTATCAATGCTATTGTCTGGCATTTCACGCAGTACTTGAATTGCATCGGCATCTAAGACACGTAAGTTGCTTAAACCTGCTGTACCTGCTTCATAAACGCACTGTGCAATCCCTGGAATATGGACTTCAATCCCGACAAAGTTACGTTCAGGATTGGCTTGAGCCATTAGTACCAAAGAACGCCCCATCCCAAAACCAATTTCTACTGTAAGCGGGCGTTCAGGGTGTTCAAAATGTTGACGTAAATCGCCAACAGGATATTCCAAAATTAAGTCGCCGTATTGTTCCAAGGCGCTACGTTGTGACGTATTCAATGGTGAAGAACGGCGCATGAACGTTACAATTTCACGATGCTCGTTGAGGTTGTCCAGCTCGACAACGTGCTGGTCTAATTGATCGTTCGACATAATTTTGGCAAATCTAATAAATTCGAATGCGGTATTTTAAGTCCTGAGCCATTGAAGTCAAATTTTTTCGCTGTTTTTCGCAGCGCCGTGCAAGATTGCGATACATCTGCATCTTTTGAGCATAAAAAATGCCGAATCATTAAGATTCAGCATTTAACATCATCAACGGTATTTTAATACAATAATTACGAATGGGTACTGTATTGATCAATTAAGGTATGACTGGCCTCATTCAATCCAATAATATGCACTTTAATTTGTTGGGCTTTAAATTTGTTCACCACGCTATTCAGCATATTTACAGAGGTAATATCCCAAATATGCGCATGCGTTAAGTCGATGGTGACATTGCTAATATCTTCTGAAAAATCAAAAAACTGATAAAACTTTTCTGAACTGCTAAAGAAAATTTGCCCTGAAATCACATATTGGCGGGTATGTTCGCCTAATAAAAATGAGCTGACTTTAAGTTCACTTTCCAGTTTATTCACCAAAAATAAAGCAGAAAGCAGTACGCCAACAAAAACACCCAAAGCAAGGTTATGGGTAGCTAACACCACAATCACCACAGCTAACATGACTATATTGCTTTGTTTGGGATGCTTTTTAAAATTACGGATGGAATCCCAGTTAAAAGTCGTGAATGACACCATAATCATAATTGCGACCAGTGCTGCCATAGGAATATATACCAACCAATCTTTGAGAAAAACCACCAAGCACAGCAAAAATACGCCTGCTGTAAGTGTAGATAGCCGTGTACGCGCCCCAGAACTGACGTTGATAATAGATTGCCCAATCATGGCACAGCCTGCCATACCGCCCATAAAGCCACTCACAATATTGGCATAACCCTGACCACGACATTCCTGATGCCGATCTGCTTCTGTGCCTGTGGCTTCATTGACAATCGTAGTGGTCATCATGGTTTCGAGTAAACCGACTGTGGCTAAGGTCATGGCATAAGGAAAAATAATAAATAAAGTTTCAAAATTCAGTGGAATGTCAGGCACTAGAAAAATAGGCAGCGTGTCTGGAAATTGTCCCAAATCGCTTACGGTACGCATATCTGCACCAATTAATAAAGCAACCACACTCAGCACAATAATGCAGACCAAAGGCGAGGGAATGCTTTTACCAATTTTAGGAATGTATGGAAACAGATAGACTACCGCTAAACCTAATCCTACAAATAAATAGCCTAAGCCATCCATTTTCGATAATTCAGGCAGTTGCGCCACAAAAATTAAAATCGCCAAGGCATTTACAAAGCCATAAACTACCGATTGCGAAACAAAACGCATCAGTTTGGCAACTTTAAAATAGCCTGCTATAACCTGAATCAGCCCTGTGAGTACTGTTGCAGCCAATAAATATTGCAAACCATGTTCTTTGACGAGGGTAATCATCAGTAATGCCATAGCGCCTGTCGCGGCAGAAATCATGGCAGTACGCCCACCAAAAAAAGCAATCGTGACCGCAATACAGAACGATGCATATAAGCCGACTTGCGGATCGACGCCTGCAATAGCCGAAAAGGCAATTGATTCAGGAATTAATGCCAAACCTACCACTAAACCTGCCAAAACATCGGTGCGGATATTGGAAAACCATTCTTCTTTTTTCAGGCTAATCACAATCTCAATTTCATGAAACTTTAAAGGGCTGTATGTTAAAACATCTAGAGATAAAAAAGCAGGCAAAACAGACTTGAAAAAGCCTATCTTTTGCAGGATAGTCAAAGCGTAAGGGCTTTTTAAGACATTTTCGCTTTTTTGCAATTTATAGGTTCAATCACTTGCAAGTTTGTGACAAGCGATTTACAACAGAGATAGTTATATAACAAGGATCAAATATGAAGCTTTATTATTCACCTGGCGCATGCTCTTTGGCAGCACATATTATTTTAAATGAAGTGAATGTCGATTTTGATATTGAGCGTGTAGATTTAAAAACCCATAAAACAGAAAAGGGTGCCGATTATTATGAAATTAACCCTAAAGGTTATGTACCTGCTTTAGAAATTAACCCAGGTTTAATTTTGACGGAAAACGTAGCGCTATTGCCATTTTTAGCGCAGCAAGACCCTAAACAGGATTTAATTCCGCCATCTGGTTTAGGTCGTGCTAAAGTTTTGGAATGGTTGGGTTATTTAAACTCTGAATTACATGACGCTTACGCAGTATTTTTTGGCGCGCCTTTAGATGCAGAAGCCAAAGAAAAAGCCTATGCAGAAATTGATCGTTTGTTGACTTATATTGATCAAGCGATTGCATCATCAGACCATGAATATTTGGTGGATGATAACTTTGGTCCAGCCGATGCGTATTTGTTTGTTATCACTAATTGGTCAAACTATATTGAGCATGATTTAACTCCGTATAGCCATGTGGTTGAAATCCGTAATAAAGTTGCTGCGCGTCAGTCGGTACAAATTGCTATGCGTGATGAAGGCTTGATTCCTTAATCGGCTTTTATTTGCCCAAATCGCATAATAAAAAAAGACGTTGAGTTAACACTTAACGTCTTTTTATTTGTGCTGTCGGACTTGGAAAAGACCCTAATGATTATTTAAAGAAATAACCCGTTTCAGGTGAGCTGGCATTCGCCATACGCTTACGTGGCATACGTCCTGCCAAATAAGCTTCACGTCCTGCTTCTACTGCTTTTCGCATCGCAGATGCCATTAGCACTGGGTTTTGTGCTGCTGCAATTGCAGTATTCATCAGCACACCATCACAACCTAATTCCATTGCAAACGCAGCATCACTGGCAGTACCCACACCTGCATCTACCAATACAGGTACTTTGGCATTTTCTTTAATAATCGAAATG
Organism: Acinetobacter seohaensis; assembly: GCF_056431365.1. Classification (NCBI taxonomy): domain Bacteria; kingdom Pseudomonadati; phylum Pseudomonadota; class Gammaproteobacteria; order Moraxellales; family Moraxellaceae; genus Acinetobacter; species Acinetobacter seohaensis. Next base: position 27,608 of record NZ_JBWKMK010000143.1, on the reverse strand, counting down.
GTATGCGGGTTAAGAATACCTAAGCCTGAACCAATTAAACTACCTAATGGCATAATTGCCACGCAGCCCATACTTTCCAATTCTTGCGCGACAATCGGGTCATCGGAAGTGTAGACCATGATCTCAAAACCATCGTCAATTAGCGTGCGTGCAGCTTTTAAAGTTTCGGTGATATTTGGGTAAAGGGTTTTTTCATCGCCCAAAACTTCCAGTTTGACAAGGTTGTGACCATCTAGCAATTCACGCGCCAGCATGCAGGTGCGCACGGCACTGTTGGCATCAAAACATCCTGCTGTATTTGGCAAAATGGTGTATTTTTCTGGTGGAATCACGGAAAGTAAGTTTGGCTGATCTGGATGTTGCCCAATGTTTACACGACGAATGGCAACCGTGACAATTTCTGCGCCACTGGCTTGAATCGCCAAATCTGTTTCGGTTAAATCTTTATATTTGCCCGTACCCACCAATAAACGTGAATTAAAGGTACGTGAACCGATTTTAAAGGTATCTTGCATGGGTGCTCCGAGTTTAGCCGCCACCAACGGCATGAATAATTTCAATGCGGTCTTGATCGCAAATAGGGGTTTCGGCAAGTTTACTTTTGGCAATAATTTTTTCGTTTTGCTCCACAGCAAAACGTTTGCCTTCTAAATCTAATGCCTGAATCAGTTGTAACAGGGTCGTGTGAGTGGTCTGTTGTGCTTCGCCATTCAGATAAATTTGCATGACCGAGAATCCATCTTCAAAATTACAAAATATAATTGAGCTTTATTTGGCATATTTCATGGCTTGCCGCGCTAAGCTTAGCCAGCCTGCAATCATGAGTGCTCCACCAATTGGGGTAATCATGCCCAAGCCACGGGCTAAATCCAATGCCATGATATACAGTGAACCGCAGAAAAATAAAATACCCAGTTGAATCAGAATAAAACTGGCTTTAATAGGAAGTTGTGGAATTACTTTGGCCAATATGCCCAATGCTAAAAGTCCAAGGGCATGATAGAAAAAATAATCTGTTGCAGTTTGCCACCAACCCAATTGAACCTCAGTTGCACGGGCTTTTAAGCCATGTGCACCAAATGCACCAAGTAATACCGCAACCGCTAAATTCAAGGCAGAAATTGCAATCCACATACGCAAATTGACCTATTTAATTTTGCGCTTAACCTTAGCACATTTTTAGGGGCGGGAAAATCTGAGATTTGCCTGCCTGTATGTAGCTGTACCAATTAAAGACAATAAAAAAGGGCAGTTTGCCCAATTTTATTTTTCGATGTGTCTGCATCAATTTGGAGAATGTCAGTTTAGTTTGATGACATCGCCACTTTAATTTTTTCCATGGCATTTTTTTCGAGCTGACGAATACGTTCTGCCGAAACATTATATTCTGCTGCCAATTCATGCAGGGTCGATTTATCATCATCTAACCAGCGACGCTGCAAAATGTTACGTGAACGATCATCCAACTGCTCCATAGCTTCATGCAGAGCAGAAGTGCTTTGTTCTTCGTAGTCTTCGTTTTCGACTAAACGTGCAGGGTCGTAACGGTTATCTTCCAAATACAATGCAGGTGCAACATAAGTTGAACCTTCATCGTCATCATCGCCCTGTGCTTCAAAAGCTGCGTCATAAGCCGTTAAACGACCTTCCATTTCCAAGACTTGTTCTGCAGTCACATTTAAGTCATTGGCAATAGATTGTGCTTCTTCAAGCGTCAGTTTTTTGCTAGATTTTTTGAGGCTACGCAAATTAAAGAACAATTTACGCTGCGCCTTGGTGGTGGCAATTTTAACAATACGCCAGTTACGAATCACATATTCGTGAATTTCAGCTTTAATCCAGTGCACGGCAAATGACACCAAACGCACGCCCATATTCGGGTCAAAGCGTTTCACGGCTTTCATTAAGCCCAAGTTGCCTTCCTGAATTAAATCGCCCTGCGGTAAACCATAGCCCGCATAACTTCGTGCAATATGCACCACAAAACGTAAATGCGACATGACCAACATTTTGGCCGCGTCTAAATCTTGATCGTAATAATAACGCTCGGCTAACTCTTTTTCTTGTTCAGCCGTTAAAATAGGAATTTGGTTAACAGTACTAATATAAGCCCCGAGGTTTACCCCTGGTGCAGATAATGACAGGGGCATCAACTGATTGCTGCTGTCACTCATGAGATCTCCTTATAGGATTGGGTAGGTAAAATAACCGATGTCTTTATCTTAATGCCAATATTCTACTTAAATAAGTAAAATTGGTGTAGATATGTAAATCTTTATAGCAATAAGCGGCGAATATTAAGTCATTAAAACAAATGAACAATCAAATAGATGCACTTATTGCGATGATTTTGGCTTGGCAACATCAATCACATAATGAAACTCTGTTGCCGAAATCTGGCTTGCTTCACAGCCGTATTGATGTAACTGACAATAACGCGCCACATCTTGCTGGCTGTGCGGATCAGATGACTTCAATAAAAACCGTGCAGAATCTGAATGTTTAAGGGCACGTTTCAGCATCAATAAAGGCATAGGACAAGGTTGTCCCATAGCATCAATCACTATGATAGGTTGTTCAGCATCACACAGCATTGAAGTAAAATTTCGCCTTAAAAAACAGAATGATCATATTAGCAAATTCGTTCACAAATCCCAAATAAATTTCATCTGAAGCATCGGGGCTATTCATTGCGCGGCTTACTGCGCATAAGGGCAAGAGAATTGGCTTATTTTGTGAGATATTTGCAATAAAATTTATAGATCAAAATTGTGCTAAGTCACTTAACAGAAATAAAAATTTTCCATTTGTTCAAATCGTTTCAAACTGAACAAGATAAATCAAAAAAAATCTATTAATTGTCATAAACCCGTGTTAAGCTCGATGCGTATTTAGGATTTTAGATAGACAATCGTTGTTTATCGCCCTATTACAAATGGATGTAACCGGGATTTTGTTAATAGTTATACAGAATGATTACAAGCTTAGAAATAAAAATATTTTTAAACTTTGTTTGCTCTGCTGTTTGCAACACCGGGTGGTCCTTCTTTTTAATCAATGAGGATTAACTTATGACAGCTCGTGAACAAGGCGTAGTTAAATGGTTCAACGACACTAAAGGCTTTGGCTTTATCCAACGCAATGGCGGCGACGATGTATTCGTTCACTTCCGTGCGATCCAAGGTGACGGCCACCGTTCACTTCGTGACGGCCAACGTGTTGAATTCAGCGTAGTAAAAGGCCAAAAAGGCTTCCAAGCTGAAGAAGTACAGCCACTAGACTAATCACTCGATTATTCTAAAAAAACGCTCCAATCCTGATTGGGGCGTTTTTTATTTGTATTTCTGTTTATAATAGGTCAGTTTTTTGTCTGTATAAGTTCGAGCACATATTTATGTCATCTGGTTTTGAAACCTTAAATTTACATCCGCAATTGAAACAGGCTATTGATGCTTTGGGTTTCAAGGAAATGACGCCAATTCAGCAAAAGGTTTTAAAATTTACTTTGGCTGGACATGATGCCATTGGTCGTGCGCAAACAGGTACAGGAAAAACTGCTGCCTTTTTAATTAGTGTGATCAACGATTTATTGAATAACCCAATTCAAGGACAGCGTTATCGTGGTGAACCACGTGCATTGGTTTTAGCGCCTACGCGTGAATTGGCTTTGCAAATCGAAAGTGATGCAAAAGACTTAACCAAATTTACCGACTTAAATGTGGTGACTTTGTTGGGTGGTGTAGATTTTGATAAGCAAAAGTCACAACTCAATAAAAACTTTGTCGATATTATTGTTGCGACACCAGGGCGCTTGATTGATTTTGTAGAACAAAAAGAAGTTTGGCTAGATCAGATTGAGTTTTTAGTGATTGATGAAGCAGACCGCTTGCTGGATATGGGCTTTATTCCATCGGTAAAACGTATTGTGCGTTATTCACCGCGTAAGGAACAGCGTCAGACGTTAATGTTCTCGGCAACTTTTAGTTATGATGTGTTGAACTTGGCTCAACAGTGGTTATTTGAACCTGTTACAGTCGAAATTGAACCTGAAAAGAAAACCAATGCCGATGTTGAGCAACGGGTATATATGGTTGCCAAAACCGATAAATACAAATTGCTTGAAGAAATTTTACGTGATGAGCCGATTGAAAAAGTCATGATTTTTGCCAATCGGCGTGATCAGGTGCGTAAGCTTTATGATCATTTAAAGCGTGATGGCTATAAAGTGGTGATGTTGTCAGGTGAAATTGCCCAAGACAAACGCTTAAAAATGCTGGATCAGTTTAAAAATGGCAAACATAACATCATGATTGCAACAGACGTTGCAGGGCGTGGTATTCATGTCGATGGTGTTTCGCATGTGGTGAATTTCACTTTGCCTGAACAGTCAGATGATTATGTCCACCGTATTGGTCGTACAGGTCGTGCAGGTACACGTGGTGTGAGTATTAGCTTCTTGTCGGAAGATGATGCGTTCTATTTACCAGAAATTGAAAAAGCCATTGGTCAAAAATTGCCATTAACACGTTTAGATGGTTATTGCTAATTACTCATTTAAGCTATTTTTTAGTTTAAATCCTGCTGTTCTTAGTTTAAAAGTCGCTCTCAGTGGAGCGACTTTTTTGTATTTGCTTCTTATGTCGTGCTGTAATAATTTACTTTGCCTGACATCTAAAGGTCAGCACAGTTTGATAATCATCATCACGGGCAATATCAGTATTACGTCCCGCAATTGTACCTAAAACAGTTGCTGCCGCCTGAATCATTTGTCCCGTTTGCTCATCGACTACACCTTTGAGTGCGCCGTTATAAGATGTTTTTTCATCAACCAAGACTGGAGCGGCACGAGTACCACAGGTTTTATTGGCAGCTGTAATTGCATTATTTTTGGCAATAATATTACTTTTACCTAAACCTGTGACTTCATATAGGTTGTTTTCTTTTTGAATGGCAAGAGAATTATTTGGCGTGGTGGCACATGCGGTTAAAAGTGCAAAAACGGCAAGGCTAGAAAAGGCGACTATTTTTTTCATATCTACCTCGGGGCTAAAACGCTGTAGCGCGTATTGTTTGTTGATGATATTTCAATTCAAATGTGTAGAGATTGAAAATAACAATTTGATCTAGTTGAACATAATCTGGATGGTTTTAGATGTAGACACTGTATAGGCTGTGTTGATAATTCGTCATTCATTTATACACATCAAACCCAATCCATAATGTATTTTCATGCTCTTAAACTATAGATGAATGCGTCAAAGCATCATTGTTTAGATGTGCTGAGCAGGTTATCTTAAAAGTGCAGACATATAGACCCTAATCAGAATCTTGCAAATAAGCATACGGAAATAGCGCAAATTTTTGAGTTTATGCTAATCTTAACCGAGCTTTTTGAAATAGTTATATAAGTCAATGACGGATACAGCGGTAGAAATCGTTCATCAAAATATTCATCAACGTCAGTCTACGGGGCAGTTAGTTGAACCTGCACCAAATACTGAGCAGCTAGAAATGGCTTTTCAGGCAGCTTTAACCGCGCCAGATCATCATCGTTTAAAACCTACGCGCTTTGTGGTGATTACTGCCGAGCAACGTGCAGCATTTGGTGAGTTACTTTCTCAAGCCTTGGCAGACATGGGCGAAACCGATGCGGTTCAGTTGGAGCGAGTGAAACAGCATCCATTTCGTGCGCCACTTTTAGTGTTGGCGTTAACGCAATTTCAGGATCATCCAAAAGTGCCACGTTTTGAGCAGACTTTAAGTACAGGCGCTGCGGTACAGAACTTTTTACTGTCTTTGCAGGCGCAGGGCTTTGCCAGTATGTGGCGTAGTGGGGCAGTCGTTGAGTCGAACTTGCTGAAACAAGCTTTAAACTTAAATGCAGATGATTTAATTTCAGGCATTATTTATGTGGGAACAGCGGCTAAAGCCATTCCTGCACGCGCTGAGTTGAATACGCAAGCTTATGTTCGTTATTGGAACGCATAAGTCTTTATTTTTAGGATATAATAATAATGTCAGAGTTAAATTTTGCCGATTTGGTTGAACCTGTTGCAATAGATCGAAAAACTGCGTTACGCATTACAGTGCTAGGTGGTGGCAGTTTTGGTACAGCAATGGCCAATACAGCAGTGCGTAATGGCTGCGACACGATGATTTGGATTCGTGATGAAGCGACTGCCAAAGAAATTAATGAAACGCATATTAATCGACGTTATTTGCCAGATTTTCAGTTGGAGCAGGGTTTAAGAGCCGTTTCAGATTTGGAAACTGCAGTTCGTGACCGTGACATTATTTTAGTGGCTATTCCAAGTCATTCTTTCCGTGATGTGTTGCGTCAAATTAAACCTTTTATTAGTGCGCAAGCAGTGGTGTCTTTAACCAAGGGTATTGAAGCCAAAACCTTTAGTTTTATGAGCGATATTATCCGCGAAGAATTACCTGAAGTGCCGTATGGCGTATTGTCTGGCCCGAACCTTGCCAAAGAAATTGTGGCGGGGCAGCCTGCAGGTACGGTCATTGCCAGTCATTCTGAATTGGTGCGTTATGCGGTGCAGCAAGCTTTACACAGTGCGTTATTCCGTGTTTTTGCCAGCGATGATGTGAATGGTGTGGAATTAGGCGGTGCGCTGAAAAATATTTATGCTGTGGCGATGGGCATGGCAGCCGCTTATAACGTGGGTGAAAATACCAAGAGTATGATTTTAACCCGTGCATTGGCAGAAATGAGTCGTTTTGCGGTTAAGCTTGGTGCAAATCCATTGACCTTCTTAGGGTTGTCTGGTGTCGGTGACTTGTTTGCAACATGTAGCAGTCCATTGAGTCGTAACTATCAAGTGGGTTATGCACTGGGTAAAGGTAAAACTTTGGAACAAGCCACAGAAGAATTGGGGCAAACAGCCGAAGGGATTAATACCATTGTACAAGTGCGGGCGCGCTCGAATGAATTAGATGTGTATATGCCAATTACTTGTGCGCTTTATGAAGTGATTTTTGAAGGTGCGCCACCCATGAACATTGCGCTGTCTTTAATGAAGAATGGACATCGCAGTGATGTGGAATTTGTCTTGCCGCATCATCAAGTTTAGTTTTACATCCATAAAACTGCGCCACAGTAGGTAAAAACTTGCGTGGAATATGACAGTTTGGTGAACTGAATTGTCATATTCTCAGGTTATACTGAGCGCATAATTTGAGTTAAATTGACACAACTTAATGTGTATCATCCTATAAGGAAATTCTATGCAACTGACTCTTGTTCGTCATGGTGAAGCCGCTCCTGCGATTATGGGCAATGATCATCAGCGTCCATTGACTGAGCGTGGTCATATACAAGCACAAGAAACGGCAGATTATTTAAAAAATATCATTCAGCCCGATGTGTTTGTAGTCAGTCCTTTACTGCGTGCACAAGAAACTTTGGCACATTTGCAGCAATATTTTAAAGATGTGCCTGTGGTGGTCTGCAATACCATTAAACCTGAAGATGATGCAAAAGTTGCTGTGGAATGGTTGTCACAATTGCCGTATGAGTCAATTGCAGTGGTGTGTCACATGAATGTAGTGGCGCACATGGCAGAGATTTTGACTTCAGAATCATTCCATCCCTATCATTTGGCTGAAGCACGGATTTATGAGCAGGCAGTAATTGCTGCGGGGCTTTCAACCCAAATCAAAAGTTTTATTCCAAACGCATAAATAAATGTATAAAGTTAAATATAATTCAACGGTAGAACGATAATAATGCTGTATTTATGGATGCCAGAAGCCAATGGGGTTTGGCAATGGTCAAATGGGGAATACTGGACAGAGGCAGATAGTCTTGATGCCTTGATTCAGGCATTGCAGGCTTTTCAAGGAAAAGATGCTGTGGTGTTTTTCCCAAGCCGTGATGTGCAAATCATGCAACAAACTTTGCCTAAAGCTCAATATAAACAATTGGGTACCGATGGCGTGAAGTATTTATTAGAAGAATATACCGTATTGCCAATTGATGCGATGCAGGTGGTTCATCATTTTCAGCCACCTGAGCAAATAACCGTGCTGGGAGTTGCCAAGCATAGTATTGAAACCTATTTGCATGTATTAAGTTTGTTGCCAGTTAAAATCAGTGCATTGTTACCTGATTTTTTAATTTTGCCGCAACCTGAACCAGGGCAAACGGTGATTGGAAATATTTGCGGACGCTTGTTGGTACGTGAAAGTGAATTTTTAGGTTATTCAGTTGATGATCTGGCGCTTTATCTAGATTATCAAACTGCAGAACGAAACTATAAAATCACCAACTTTAGTGCAGAGCAAATACAAAGTATTGAAGCATTTGCAACACAAGAGCATTTAGAAAGCTTTCATTATGTAGTACCTGCATTGGCGAAAGCCAAACAGCATCCATTCAACATGCTGCCAAAAGCCAAGCAAGATACGGGTATTTCAGGTTATTGGAAAGCCTGTGCAGCAGTGTTGCTCGGGATTTTAATTGTGCAATTTAGCTATGATGCACTGCGCTGGAGCAAGCTTAAAAAAGTAGCAGATCAAACAGCGGTTCAAGCCATAGAACAATATCAATATTGGTTTGGCGCAAACAGCCGTATTACCGAACAAAATATTCAAAGCCAGTTTGAAAGTCAGGTACGCATGAGTAAAAATGCAGATACTCAAGCGCTGCAATTGCTCAGTCGTGTTGGCCCTGTGTTGATGCAAAATCAAATTGTGGCTAATCGTGTGAGTTTTGATGCCAATATGTTGAACATGGAATTGAATGCTAATTCGGCAGCGACCTTGCAAGCGCTCACTCAGCAATTGAATCAGCAGGGTTTTAAGGTCGAGCTGGGTAATATTCAGCCGAGCGCGTCAGGTGCAGTAGGATTGGTGAAAATACAATAATGAAAGCCATGGAAAAAATGTCGACTTGGTTCGATCAACGTATTGAACTGGTGCAAGATTATTTAGATCGTTTAAATACACGTGAGCGTGTTTTGGTGGTGTTTACCACAATCTTTGTGATCGTTGCTGCGGTGGGTTCTGCATTGTGGTATATGCATGCCGCAGCCGAAAAACAGCAAAAACGGGTGAATGATCTTAAAGATTTGGTGGTGGTGATGCAAAGTCATGCAGTCACAATGAAACCAGCTAATGATGCTCAACTCAGTGCAGCCGATAAAATTCAGCGTGTGGCTCAGCAACAAGGCTTATCGGTTGCTTCGCAGCAAAGTGGTGACAAGATGCAACTTGTAGCGAGTCATGTCAATTATGCCGTGTTGGCAAATTTTTTAACCCAATTAGCGCAAATGGGTTTAAGTATTGAAAAAATGGAATTAATTTCTGAAGCAGGGCAGATTAAATTAACAGCGACAGTCCAGTAAAGGTTAAAAATAAAGTCCGAAACTCGGAAAATAAACCCATGTCAAGCATAGCGTTTTGACTGGGCTAAGCCTATAATATGGCGACTTAGAAAGCAGTAGACTTTTGCAGATATGTTGTATTCTCTAGCCCGCCCGTTGTTATTTTCTTTAGCACCAGAGCGTGCACATGAGCTGACACTATCACTATTGAAATCGAGCCATAAAATGGGCTTGATGCGTCAAAAGACTGTAGCGAAACCTGTGACGTGTATGGGAATTGAATTCCCTAATCCAGTAGGTTTGGCAGCAGGTCTAGACAAAAATGGTGCATATATTGATGCCTTGGCTGGTTTAGGCTTTGGGTTTATTGAAATTGGCACCATTACGCCACGTCCTCAAGCGGGCAATCCGCATCCACGTTTATTCCGTATTCCGCAGGCCAAAGCCATTATTAACCGTATGGGTTTTAATAATGATGGGGTCGATCAGCTGATTGAAAACGTCAAAGCGGCAAAATTTAAAGGCATTTTGGGGATTAATATTGGTAAAAATGCCGATACGCCAGTTGAAAATGCAGTAGATGATTATCTGATTTGTTTAGAAAAAGTCTATAACTATGCCTCTTATATCACCGTAAACATTTCATCACCGAATACCAAAAACTTGCGCAGTTTGCAAAGTGGTGATGCGCTGACTGAGTTATTGCAAACTCTCAAACAGCGTCAGTTGGAGTTGGCAGAAGAACATCAACATTATGTGCCGTTGGTCTTAAAAGTTGCTCCAGATTTAGACCCTGAAGATATTCAGTTTATTGCCAAGCAATTATTGCAATTCAAAATTGATGGCCTGATTGTGACCAATACCACTTTGTCGCGTGAAGGCGTAGAAAACTTGCCGCATGGCGATGAAGCTGGTGGTTTATCGGGCGCGCCTGTGTTTGAAAAAAGTACTGCATGTTTGGCAGCATTTTCAGCAGCACTGAAAGGTGAAATTCCTTTAATTGGTGTCGGTGGCATTTTGTCGGGCGAACAAGCGGTTGCCAAAAAAAATGCAGGTGCAAGCTTGGTTCAGGTGTATAGTGGTTTAATCTATGCAGGTCCTGAGTTGGTTCAAGATTGTGTGAACGCCTTATAACTTATGAATACCATTGATATCGTTATTCTGATTCTCTTGCTTATTGGAGGGTTGAACGGTTTGCGACAAGGATTTATTAAAGCCTTTGCGAACTTGGTAGGATGGATTTTTGCCCTAATTGTTGCGGCAAAATATGCAGTTGTCCTAGCACCTTCGATGACAGCACTCAGTAGCGATCCTGTGGTGCAAAAAATTGCAGCCTTTGCATTTATTGTCTTGGTGATTGTGGTACTGACCTGGATTGTAACCGCTGTTCTAAATGGTGTTTTAAAGAGCTTGAAGCTTGGCCCATTAAATCGTTTGGCAGGCGGTGCATTTGGTACCTTGAAAGGCTTACTCATTGTTCTTATTACCATTCAAGGCATTGGTCCTTGGGTCGAAAGCTCGCCTTATTGGAAACAGTCTAAATTTGTGCAAACTTTATTGCCGTATGCACCGTGGGCAACAGAACTGTCCAAAGACGCTGCCAATGAGGCTTTACAGCACATCAAGTCGAAAGATGCCGCGCCATCTTCCGACATCGCATCTGACGCAAAAGAAAATCGCTCTGGCGCAGATGGCTCAACGAATAATCCTTTTTATTAATCCCTAGCTGGTCTGCGAGGTTGCTATGTGTGGAGTTGTTGGTATAGCTGGTAAATCACCTGTTAACCAAATGTTGTTTGATGCATTAACGATGTTACAACATCGTGGACAGGATGCAGCTGGGATCGTAACTTGCCACAATGGGCGTTTGTTCTTGCGTAAAGATAACGGTATGGTGCGTGATGTATTCCATACGCGTCACATGCGTGCGTTGCAAGGTAATTATGGTATTGGGCACGTGCGTTATCCAACTGCAGGTTCATCTAGCAGTGCCGAAGCGCAGCCATTTTATGTGAACTCGCCGTACGGGATTACTTTGGCACACAATGGCAATTTGACAAATGCCGAAGAAATTCACGAAGATCTGTTTAAAACAGATTTACGTCACATGAACACCGATTCTGATTCAGAAGTGTTATTGAACGTATTTGCACATGAATTGCAAAAACGTGGCAAATTAAACCCAACTTCAGAAGATATTTTTCATGTGATCAGCCGTGTGCATGAGCGTTGTAAGGGTGCTTATGGCGTTGTTGCTATGATTACAGGTCAAGGCTTGGTTGGCTTCCGTGATCCAAATGGTATCCGTCCATTGATTTATGGTTCGCGTGAAACTGAACAGGGCATGGAATATATTATTGCATCAGAATCAGTTGCAATTACCGCACTTGGCTTTAAAGTTGAGCGTGATATTGCGCCGGGTGAAGCGATCTTTATTAATGACGCAGGTGAATTGTTTACCCAGCAATGTGCAGCTAAACCTGAATATCGCCCATGTATTTTTGAATATGTATATTTTGCTCGTCCAGATGCGACCATTGATGGTATTTCAGTGTACAAAGCGCGTTTGAAAATGGGCGAGAAACTGGCGCATAAAATTACTCAAGAGTGGGGCGAGCAGCACGATATTGATGTCGTTATTCCAATTCCAGATACATCACGTACTTCAGCTTTAGAATTGGCAAATACTTTAGGGGTTAAATTCCGTGAAGGTTTTATGAAAAACCGTTATATCGGACGTACCTTTATTATGCCGGGTCAGCAATTGCGTAAAAAATCAGTACGCCAAAAACTCAACCCTGTAGAGCTTGAGTTTAAAGGCAAAAATGTACTGTTGGTGGATGACTCGATTGTCCGTGGTACGACCTGTAACGAAATTATCCAAATGGCGCGTGATGCAGGTGCGAAAAAAGTATTCTTTGCTTCTGCAGCGCCAATGGTGAAATATCCAAACGTGTATGGTATTGATATGCCAGCCAAAGATGAATTAATCGCGTCTAACCGTAATGTTGAAGAAATTCGTGAAATTATTGGTGCAGACCGTTTAATTTTCCAAGATTTAGAAGACTTAAAACAAGCGGTTCGTACCCATAAAGTGCCACATTTAACTGAATTTGATTGTTCAGTATTTGATGGTGTGTATGTAGCTGGCGGAATTGACGAAGCTTATCTGAATGATCTTGAGCAAAAGCGCAACGACTTGGCTAAAAAAGGCAAAGATGGTTATATTGATGTCAATATTGATGCTGCGTCAGTAGACTTAACTGGTGTAAAAGAGAGTTAATTTTTTTCTGATCAGCTCAGTGAGAAAAGCGGGAAATTCCCGCTTTTTTCATTTATGATGGTGGCTCAAATACAATGTAATTCAGGATGTTTACATTGAGGTCTGTGAGTAGTTACTTGATTAAAAACAAAAATATGATTTGGTCTGCAATTTTATGTTTGGTTGCAGTCGCTTTGACCCTGTTTATCTTAAACACAGTTTTGGGTCTGTTGGTCTATTATGTCGATTCAAGCCAATCCATCTATTGGCACAGTCTAAGCCCATACTGGATTACGGTCTTGGTGCTGATTATGACGGTATCCGTCATTTTGGAATTTTACGTTTTTCGCTCAGGTGGTCATTCTTTGGCAAAACAATTGGGTGCGCGTCGTTTAACCCAGTTCGAAAGTACCCCAGAAGAAAGTACCGCACTTAAACTGACCGAACAATTGGCCGATACCTTTCAAATCCCAGCGCCTACTGTATATGTATTGCCCGATGAAATTGGGGTAAATGCCCTCACTGCAGGCTTTAGTCATAAAGATATTGTGATTATTTTGACTTGGGGTGCTTTGCAAAACTTGGATGAGCAAGAGCTTTATGGACTACTCAGCCATGAGTTTAACCATATTTTAAGTGGTGAAACCATTGATAATACCAAGCTTAAAATCCTCTACAGTAGTCTAACCACGTTTAGTAAGTGGGGCAGTAGCATCGCCAAACTTGGTTTTGGACAACATCGTGATGCACCGCCACATAAGTTAGCGACTTTTTTTGTGGCTGTAGGTGGTGGTATTTGGTTGTTTGGTAGCTTGGGCGTGTTGATTACCCGCTTAATTAAATACATTAGCCTAAGCGGACGTACCTTTAAAAATGATTTAAAAACCAAACGTTTGATTCAAAATAATGCCAATATTCAAACGCTCTTACGGATTTATGTGCACCATGCCGGTTCTCAAATTCATAGTGAATATTCAGAATCTATTTCGCATATGTGCTTTGCTAACTCACTCAGTCCGCAAAGCTGGATGAATATTCATCCAAGTATTGAAGCACGTATTTTTGAGCTTGATCCAACCTTGGTGCAAGACTTACAACTGGAAAATCTGAAGCGTTTACGCAATCAGCCTTTGTTTAGCTTATTTCGCTCGTTAGAAGAAATGAATGCTGAATATTATGCGCCGTGGAGCTCGCCGCAACCTTTGCCTTTGCTGCGCTTATCGCCAATTAGCTTTGCAATTAATGATGCAATTAAGCCACTCAAGCCTGAAATTCGCAATAATATGCCGCGTCCAGAGTTGATTCAGCGTGCCTTACAAACGGCAACGGGTTCGCGTGAGGTGATTGTTGCTATTTTAATGATTCGTCAATATCGTGAATTTATTCCTGCTGAAGCAGAAGTCAGCCGTGCAATTGTAGATGCTTTATTAAATTTGGATGGGCGAGTACATATCTCGATTTTCCATGAAGCATGTAAAAATATTGGTGGTATGCCGCTGAGTATCGCACGGCAGTTTTTAACCAAATTGGCAAAAATCATTCAGGAAGATGGTGAAATTGGTTTGTTAGATGCTTTGCTGCTTGAACGAATCAAGTTTGAATTAAACTTACTGCCTTTACATACACCTGCAGCGTTACACGAAGTTAAGCCGCAAATTGTACGTTTAATCGATGCTTTATTGCATGTGCAGCAAATTAATAGTGTTAATCAGTTAGATGTACGTGAACGTATTTTAGAACGTGTTTTAACTGCAGATGAATTGATTGCTTATGAAGAAATTTCAGATGAACCGATTGATTTATCAGAAATTTTAAATGATATGGCAGGTTTGTTGTTGCGTGATCGACTGATTGTATTAGGTATTGCTGAAATTTGTTTGTGGAATGACCGTATTATCACCCAAGATGAATTGGATGTTTTGGAGTTGCTCTATTGGCGTTTAGGTTTTAAAACTGAAGAAATTGTCGAACAAATGCAAAAACAAAATAGTTTGATGATTGTGTGACACTGATTGACTAGGTGTGTTTAAAGCAGATTTTGAAAAAATACGAATAGGTCAGATTGGGTGAAAGAAAGCACAGCATTGTGCAGCCTTTCTAGGTAGAATAGGTGCTATCTTGCATGTTGTTCTGTGATAAATACGTGCAGCGAAAAATTAGATGGGTGATGATAAACATGATGGGGCATCAGCGTGACATTTTAGCCAGTTTGGGAATCGATATTTGGGTTTCCAGAATGGCTGTGTCTCAAACTTTGCCACAATCATCGGTTTGGCGCGACCAAGCTGCACCTGAAATACACAGCGAAATTATTGTTCCTGCTGCAGTACCTCAACAATTAAAACAACAACAGCCGATTATTCACGAAAAGCCTAAGCAAGAACCATCTCCGCAACATACGACAGTTGAAGCGGCCGCGCCAGAAGTTGTTCCTGAAGCGCGTGTCATGCTGCAAATTGAAGCATTTAGTATTGAAGCTTTGCAGTTGCCACATTGTGTCATTTTGGTAGAAAGCACTACCTTGAGTCAGGAACAGCAACAATTGTGGCGTAATATTCAACATGCGCTACAGGCCGAATATCACGTATTGCAATGGCCTTTTGCTTTAGAAGTATTACAAGACGGCATCGGGGTAGAAAATTATGTGCAAGGTTTTGTTGATGTCTTGAGCACAGATAAAAACATGCTGATTTTAGGTCAATT
Source organism: Acinetobacter seohaensis (assembly GCF_056431365.1). NCBI lineage: Bacteria > Pseudomonadati > Pseudomonadota > Gammaproteobacteria > Moraxellales > Moraxellaceae > Acinetobacter > Acinetobacter seohaensis. The sequence continues at coordinate 12,302 of NZ_JBWKMK010000143.1, read as the reverse complement.
ACCACATTTTAAATCTGAACAATGTTTGCATTTAGCCAGCTTGCAAGAGATGTTAGATCAACCGCTGTTGAAAAAAAGTCTGTGGGATGCGATACAAATCACATCGTTACAGCCTAAAGCCTAAGTCAATTCAGATATTTAAAACTCTACATATACAAGCAATTGTAGATACGAAACAGGGATAATCATGCGTAAAAAAGTGGTAGTGTTTAGTCAAATTGATGCAGAAATTTTAAGTAAGCTAGAGCAAGATTATCAGGTGGTGCAGGTCAGCCCGAAGTTGGGTGACGTGAATCAACAGTTGCTTGAGCATGTGCAAGATGCGGATGGCATGATTGGTGCAGGGCGCTTGCTTAATCAAAGCAACTTGCATACTGCGACTAAACTCAAAGTGATTTCGAGTGTAAGTGTCGGTTACGACAACTATGATGTAGATTATTTAACCCAACAAAAGATTAGTCTTTGCCATACACCGCATGTCTTGACTGAAACCACAGCAGATTTAGCCTTTACTTTATTGATGAGTGCAGCACGACAAGTGCCATATTTAGATCGGTGGACTAAACAAGGGCAATGGAAACGTACCGTGGGTGCAGCACAGTTTGGACAGGATATTTATGGTAAAACCATTGGTATTGTAGGTTTGGGGCATATTGGTGCGGCTATCGCACGGCGTGCATTTCATGGTTTTAATATGAATGTGGTGTACCACAATCGTCGTAAAAAAATGGAAGTGGCGCAGGCATTCAATGCGGAATATTTAAGTCTGGATGAATTGCTGCAACAGTCTGATTTTGTGGTACTGGCAGTCGATTTAAATGCAGACTCTAAAGCCTTAATTGGTCAGCGTGAACTTGATTTAATGCCGTCTCATGCAATTTTGGTCAATATTTCGCGTGGTTCGGTCATTGATGAGCAGGCACTTATTCAGACCTTACAAGCAGGCAAAATTTTTGCCGCAGCTTTGGATGTCTATGACAAAGAACCACTGCAAGAATCACCATTATTTGAGTTAGATAATGTCGTGACTTTGCCGCACATTGGTTCAGCAACTGCAGCAACTCGTCGACAAATGGCAAACTTAGCCTATAAAAATTTAGTTGATGCGCTGGAAGGACGTCGCCCGCAATATGTTGTTAATCCTGCTTGTTATACGTCTTAAAGTTAAAGATGATTTGGTAAAAATTGATAACACATCATTGCAAATGCGTTCATTTTTCAATGTTATAGTGAATCATTATGCAAAATATGTATTTGAGATCATCCATTGAAACATCTATTACTGATCTGCGGTTTGAGTTTTGCCAGTATTGCGACAACCCAAAGTGCCAATCTAACCACCACACCACAATTTAATGTGCCTGAAATAGGCAGTGGTGTGGGATTAATTGATCAGCAAAAAGAACGCAGTATTGGTGAAAAAGTCTATCGGGAAGTGCAGCGTAAAATGCCTGTCACGCAAAACCCGTGGCTGGAAGATCAATTAATCAATACGTTTTCGCATCTACTCAGCCAAACTCAATTGGGGCAACCCATTGGGCTACTCATTATCAATGATCCACAAATTAATGCTTTTGCTGTGCCGGGTGGTTTATTTGCGTTAAACACAGGTCTTATTAATTCTGCCCGTAATATGGATGAAGTTGCGGGCGTGATGGCGCATGAAATTGCGCATGTGTCGCAACGTCATTACAGTCGCTCTCAAGAAGCATTTAAAGGACAGGGTTTGTTGGCACTTGCTGGGGTTGTGGTTGGGGCATTGGTTGCCTCACAAGCCGATGGTGATGCAGGCGCAGCGGTGATGATGGGTTCTCAAGCCGCTTTAATGGATCAGCAATTGACTTATAGCCGTAATCAGGAACGTGAAGCAGACCGTATTGGCATGCAATATATGTATAGCGCAGGCTATAACCCACAAAGCATGGCAGACTTTTTTGAGGTGATGCACCGTACTACGAGTCGAGTGAGCTTCTTACCTGACTTTTGGTTTACCCATCCCTTAACCACAGAGCGGATGAGTGAGGCGCGTTTACGTGCCAATCAATTGCCACCAGTGCCAACCTCGCTGCGTGATGAAGACTTTGAGATTTTAAAGTTATATAGTTTGGTGGTTTCGCAGCAGGCGACAGAACAGCAGCTTAAAGCATTTGCAACCCGTAACCATTTTGCGGCGAATTTGGCTTTGGCTTATTTTTATAGCCAGCAAGGCGATTTTGTTTTGGCGCAACAAAGTATAGATCAGGCCAAAAGTCACAATCGTTTACATAATTTATTGACACTTATTCAAACTGACATTTATTTAGGGCAAAATAAAATTGATTTAGCGCTCAAAACAATTGGTTCACCTGCGCGAATTATGCCTGAAAATCGTGCGCTGAATTATAAATGGGCCGAGGTTTTGATTCGTCAAAATCAAACTACGCAAGCAGAAAGTATTTTGAAGGATTTCTTGCAAAAAAATCCACGTGATTTATCGGCATGGAATTTAATGCAGCAAGCGGCAAATGTAGACCGAAGCTCTGCATTACGCACGGTAAATGTGTTACGGTATCGTGCAGAAGTACAGTATTGGTCAGGTTGGGAAGAAGAGGCAATTAAATCATTACTGCACGCGCAGCGTTTAGCCAAAGACAATCAGGCGATGTCGGCAAATATAAAAAACCGTGTGACTGAAATGCAAAGAGAACGACAGTTAAAAATATAAGTCGGGCGTACATACGGTGGCATAACAATAAAGAAAGGGAGTTTAAGAATGATTGAGGGACAATGTTTATGTGGTGCGGTGTATTACCGTTACCATGCCGAAATTGAAAAAACAATATTATGTTTTTGCCAGCATTGCCGTCGTGCGCAAGGCGGTATTATGGGATGGAATAGTCCAGTGGCACGCGAACATTTTGAAGTGGTGCGTGGCTTAAAATATCTAAAAGAATATTTTCATAGTCCCAATAAAGCACGGGTATTTTGTCAGGAGTGTGGCAGCCCGATTTATTCTTATCGGCTAGATTTACCCGATATTATTCGCTTACGCTTAGGGACAGTGACTCAAGGCAAAGTTCCCGAACCATGTGAGCAAGCATTTGCGCAATACAAACCCAACTTTTTGGCAATTGAGTCGTGTGAATAGTTATTCACCGAATATACAATGCTAAAATAGAACTTGAGTTGAAACGACCCTGACTTGAAAATGAAAAAATATATTTATTTATGCCTTACTTTGGGGATGACCTTGCAAAATGTCTATGCTGCGAGTGCAGAGCAGTATGTGTTGGCTGTTGAAGAAATTAATGCGCAATATAAACAAGATACCCGACAGTTTTTACGAGGCTTAAACCCACAACAGCAGGGTTTTAATCCGCAGCAACAGCAGCAGTTTTGCGGCATTGTTAGTCGTTATGTTGATCGTTTATATCAGGCAGCAGATGAAAACCGTGCCTATTTGGATCGTCGTTATCAGAATATTAATAAACAGGACGTGATTCAGCAGGTCAGCACATCTAAAGAAATGCAATTACTGAAAAAATATCAAGTGAACTGCGATTTAAAGTAAAAAGTTAAAGCATAAGTGTCTAAGGGTGAATAGATAATCTATCTCATCCTAGGTTTAGCATTTTACTTAATAGCATTAGATAGAAAGATTAAAGCGGGCTTAATCTGACATTTAAATCAGTGTTCGGAGAAGCACAAATTTGGGGTGAGCTAATTAGCTTAATTTGGCTTTAATTTTGGCAGATACTTGAGCAGGATCGGCGCGCCCGGCTATGAGCGGACGCAGAGAGTTCATCACCTTACCCATATCTTTCATGCTAGTAGCTTGTTGCGCTTCAATGGTTTGCGCAATCATGGAATCAAGTTCTTCCTCAGTCATAGCTTCTGGTAGAAACTGAGATAACACCTCAATTTCGGCTTGTTCCTTACTAGCTAAATCTTCTCGGCCAGCGCCTTCAAAGGCTTTAACCGATTCTTTACGTTGTTTAATTTGCTTTTCAATGACCGCAAGAACCTGAGCATCGTCAAGCTCTTTGCGCTCATCGACTTCGATTTGCTTAATTGCCGCCTGTAGACTACGAATTACCGTTAACTTATGCATTTCTTTGGCGCGCATTGTCGCTTTCAAAACGTCAGTAATTTGGTTTTTCAAAGTCGTCATCATTTAATCCAGACAGGCAATCACAAATTAATTAGTAAAGGCGAGTAGTACGTACTGATTCACGCGCCAATTTCTTTTGGTAGCGTTTAACAGCAGCAGCTTTTTTGCGCTTACGTTCTTGAGTTGGTTTTTCGTAGAATTCACGCTTACGTACGTCAGCTAAAACACCTGCTTTTTCGCAAGAACGTTTGAAACGACGGATAGCTACGTCTACTGGTTCGCCTTCTTTCAATTTAACTTGTGGCATGAAGAATCCTCATTAAGTTATGGATAAGATCTGGGCGAAATTGCCCACGATCACAAGTGAAGGTCAGTATTTTACTCATTTACATCTCATATCACAAGTCTATAATAGGTTTCGCAATAGAATTGATACAGGTTATAGGCAATTTAATGATCGTTTTAGGCTTAGAAACATCTTGTGATGAAACAGGACTTGCACTGTATGACAGCGAGTTAGGTTTGCGCGGGCAAGTACTGTATAGCCAAATTAAATTGCATGCAGAGTATGGTGGTGTGGTACCCGAACTGGCTTCACGTGACCATGTGCGCAAACTTATTCCTTTAATCAATCAATTGCTTGAGCAGAGCCAAGTCAAAAAATCTGAAATTGATGCAGTGGCTTATACCCGTGGGCCGGGGCTAATGGGCGCACTCATGACAGGCGCATTATTTGGACGAACTTTAGCTTTTGCCTTAAATAAACCTGCAATTGGGGTGCATCACATGGAAGGGCACATGCTTGCACCATTATTGTCTGCGACACCGCCAGAATTTCCGTTTGTCGCTTTATTGGTTTCGGGTGGACATACACAGCTCATGGCAGCTTATGGCATTGGCCAATATGAATTGTTAGGCGAGTCGATTGATGATGCTGCAGGCGAGGCTTTTGACAAAGTTGCCAAAATGATGGGTTTACCGTATCCGGGTGGGCCAAATATCGCCAAACTAGCTGAACAAGGCGATGCCAAAGCTTTTGAATTTCCACGTCCAATGTTGCACCAAGGCTTAGAATTTTCATTTAGCGGTTTAAAAACTGCGGTTTCAGTACAAATGAAAAAGTTAGGTGATGAAAACCGTGATGCCGATATTGCGGCAAGTTTCCAAGAAGCGATTGTTGATACTTTGGTGAAAAAATCGGTAAAAGCTTTAAAACAAACAGGTTTAAAACGTTTGGTGATCGCGGGTGGGGTGAGTGCAAATACTCGGTTACGTGAGCGTTTAGAAGCAGATTTAGCTAAAATTCGTGCAACGGTTTATTATGCAGAACCTGCATTGTGCACCGACAATGGTGCAATGATTGCTTTTGCGGGCTATCAGCGTTTAAAAGCAGGGCAGCAAGATGGTTTATCGGTTACGACTACACCACGTTGGCCAATGACGGAGCTTACCAATCCAACTGCGGGTTAAGTTGTTCGTAGCATAAAATCAATCAGAGGCAATAATCTGCCTCTGACTTTATATGCTAAATTTTTACATTAATATTAGAAACGAATACTTAAGACTTAGCGAACTGCGTCCATTAAACCTTTGGTAAGATCTTTCATCATGCCTTGCATCACAGCATTCCCTGCATTTGTACAGTTTTCTAATTTTTTACCTTCTAGTGATTTACCTTGATTGGCCATTTCTTCGCACTTCTGCAAAACTTTTTTAGCTTCATCTAAGTTCTCGGCATAATACTCTTGCGTTTTCACTTGTGTACATGCTGTAAGCGTTGTAATTAAACTTACTGTAATTAACAAATTTTTAAATTTAAACATTATTTTTTAACCGTTGTTTGTTTTAAAGAGATTGCATCTTAAGCGAATAATGGGTTCATAAAATAATACAATGGACTAAAGTTGATCTTATTAAGTAAAATTAAATAATTGCAATATAAATATTTTTAATTTTTTTGAAGTTTTATAGTCATATTCTATCCCAAACTTTATTTCACGTATTGGTTTCAAATAGAACTGCTTTATTTTTTTGTGCACTCATCCTACAATTTATAGAAATCCATAAAGTAGCTGACAGCAGTATTTAAATCTGTGAATCCTGTCCAATTGTTGTGTTTTCAACTTTAAACTATGATTTTTGGTAGATATTTAATATAAAACCAATTGAGATAAACATGCGATTTAAAAATACATTTTGCATTATTTGTGTGATGGGGATGATGGTATTGACCGCTTGCGAAGGGGCTGAGTCAATACAGCAAAATATAAATAGTACAGAAAATCAGCCGAGTTCAGTGACAGCCCAACAGGTCGAAGTACCGACTCGTTTGACTACTGCAGCAACTTATCCTTCGGCTATCACACCTGAAGCGACAGTACCGCAAGAAGTATATGTAGGAGAGCCGACTGTGGCAGAAATGCAGGCGCATGGCGAAGAATTTTATAAAGACACATTGGCACGGATTGCTGCAGAACAAGGTCAGTAGTCGCTCAGTCATTTAGCGCGTTTAAATAGAGTGGGTTGCTGACTATCTTCTATATGCAAACAACCCATTAAAATATTTAAAGTGCTTTAAGTTGCTGCGAGCCAATCCAGTGTTTAGAAAATTGATAGGCAGCACGCCCTGAACGCTGTCCACGTGCCTGACACCATCTTAATGCTTCTGCACGTACTTCGGCAGTCATTGGCATTTCGGCTTTGTGTAAATAATGCTCCACAATTTCTAAATATAGATTTTGATCCATTGGATAAAACGACAGCCATAGACCAAAGCGATCAGACAGTGAAATTTTCTCTTCAATTGCTTCTTGAGGATGCAACTCAGTATATTGCGGTACATCTACACGAGTGACAGGTGTATTTTCATGCATAAATTCAGGTAATAGATGACGTCTGTTACTGGTTGCATAAATAATAAAATTACTGGAACCTGATTGTAATGAACCATCTAAAACACTTTTTAAACTACGATAATTTTCATCTTCTGCGTTAAAAGCTAAATCATCACAGTAGACAATAAATTTTTCAGGACGATGCTGAATGATTTTTTGAATTTCTGGCAATTCAGACAAATCATCGCGTTCAATTTCAATTAAACGTAATCCTTGATTGGCATACTCGGTCAATAGGGCACGTACAATAGATGATTTTCCCGTACCGCGTGAGCCTGTAAGTAACACATCATTGGCAGGTAAGCCATTTAAAAACTGCAAGGTGTTTTGAATGACTTTTTCTTTTTGCTTTTCGATGCCTTTTAAATCATCTAAATCAATTTTTCTTGGTTGTTGAATCGCTATCAATTGTCGATCTTGCCATTTGAATGCGATGGCGGAAAAGTCGGTTTCTTGTTTTAAAGCAGGTAAACTTTGCTGTAGTTGTTGGAGTACATGAGAAAGTGATAATAAGATGTTGTCGGGTAAATCTAGGTTTGCCATGATAATTCAGCTTAAAAAATGCAGATCAGATTGCTACACTTTAAGACTAGCGCAATTGACCTAGATTTGACAATCAAAGTGTGAATCGAGTCATTGACGCGTATTACAATTTTTTAGATATTGTTGTGTATAGTAGGCATAGGCAAGCGTAGTGCTGCGAATAAACCAACGGATTGAGGAATGCTATGTTATTTAAAGATTTCACCGAAGATGTTAATCCGCATCAAGCCTATCGCATAAAAAAACTCAAGCGCCAAATTCAAAATGCCGAATCGTATGAAGAATGGAAAAGTATTGCCATTCGTATAGATGAAGAAACTGGTGCGCAAGAATGGAAATATGACAACAGTTCGCCATATTTTGATGCGGAAATTATCTCGCATCGTTTAAATTTATTACGCCGTTATCGCACCACCGAACGCAGTCACGATTTAATTTATATTTTGCGTGAAGGTTTAACTTTTGACATCGCCAATATTGCCCATCCGATGTTGTTTACTGCAACCTATGTGGGTACTAAAAAAATTATTGAAGATTATGTGGATGAAGTCAGTAAAAGTTTGGCTTTTGTCGCTTCAGATGAATGTCAGGCTTTAACCAAAGTAGAAAAAATAGAGTTTTTTCAGCAATGCCAAACTGCATACGGACAACCTGCCTTGATGTTCTCTGGTGGGGCAACGCTAGGTTTGTTTCATACAGGTGTTTGTAAGGCCTTACTTGAACAGGATTTAATGCCTAAAGTGCTGTCGGGTTCGAGCGCGGGTGCAATAATGACTGCAATGCTAGGCATCGCAAAACCTGAAGAAGTACAGCATATTTTGGGTGGTGAGTCATTTTTCCACGAAGCATTTCAGTTTAGACAAATGCGCGAAATTCTTAAAGGTAATGGTGGAATTGCCGATGTGCATTATTTAAAAAAATTCCTGATCAAAAACTTGGGCGATACCACGTTTGAAGAAGCTTTTCAAAAATCAGGTTTGCATATTAATGTGGCGGTTGCGCCTTATGATGCATCGCAAGACTCACGCATTATGAACAGCTTTACTGCGCCAGATTTATTGGTTTGGAGTGCGGTGTTGGCCTCGTGTGCTGTGCCAATTTTATTTCCACCTGTACGTTTAACCAACAAACGCTATGATGGCGAACACACTCCATATATGGGTAAAACCCGTTGGGTGGATGGCAGTGTGCGTAGTGATTTCCCGCAGGAAAAAATGGCGCGTTTGTATAATATTAATTACACCATCGCCAGTCAGGTCAATCCGCATGTAGTGCCTTTTATGCAGGATGATATTAAGCGCTATCGTAAAGATATGCTGAGTTGGCCAGAACGGATTATTCGTCGTCAGGGCAAAGTCATTAGTCGTGGGGTAATGGATTTTGTGCGTGAGCGAGCAGGAGCTGTACCGCCTGTGCGTCGTTTGCTAGATCATGGCTATGGTATTGTCGATCAACGCTATTATGGTGATGTGAATATTGTAGGAAGCTATAACCTGCGTCATTACAGCTATATGTTGCAAAACCCGAAACCACATTTATTTAAAATTTTACAGCGTGAAGGCGAGCGTGCGACTTGGCCGAAAATTTCATCAATTGAAACGCATGCACGTGTCGGTAAAACTTTGCAACATTGCTTAGAATTATTAAATGCAGCTCAAATAGAGGTATCCACCGAAGTCGCAGCAGAAATGCGCACTGGCGCAAGTGTTGTTTAATGTTTTAAATTTGGATGTTCAACAGCTAGATACTGCGCAGTTCGAGTTGCGCAGTAAAGCGCAAAGTTTGCAACATGGTCGGCATATTTATCGTTTTGAACATCAAGGGCAGTTTTATTGGCTGAAAGCCCAACAACAGGGAGTTTATGCGACAGTAGAGCAGGGCTTTGCACAAGAATGGAACTTTTATAAACAGTACGCGCAATCATCATATTTATCTTTTTTATTGCCATGTGAATTGATGGATGCTGCACCCATTCATATTCAGCCGCAGGGTAATTCACACGACATTTCATCGCATTATTCACAGGTCTATTCACGTGCTTTAATTCTGTCTGAGGCGCAAGCTGTTTTTGCGATGGGTAATCTACCTGAATATACAGAAGCGATTAAACACATATTTTTGCGTGTCTTTGAAGCAGTGGAAGCATTACATCAATTAGGTTGGATTCATGCTGACTTAAAAGCTGAACATATTGTGCAGTTAGATGGGCAAATCAAACTGTTAGATTTTGAGCAAGCACAGCAAGTTGCAGATATTCAATGTCAGGGGATGACCGCCACACCACGTTATATGGCGCCAGAATTATTTCACGGACAGCCTAAAACTGCACAAAGTGATATTTATGCGTTAGGCATTATTTTTTATGAGTGGTTAACGCAACAACGCTTACAGGCAAAGAGTTACCACGATTGGGCATATTTGCACTGTCAAAGATTGCATATTCAACTTCCCATACATCTACAAGCATTTTTACCACTGCTGAATCACATGTTGGCAAAGTCCTATTCGCAGCGTGCAACGAGTATTGCAGAGTTGAAATTATGGCTTAGTGGCTGAATATGCTTAAGAAAAAATCAAAAAATAGTTTTTTGTTTTTTATTTAAACAGTCATTGTGCTTTTTTATAAAAAAGGCTTGTCATCAGGAAGTGATCTCTATAATATACACAGCCATCGGGGACGTGGCGAAATTGGTAGACGCACTGGATTTAGGTTCCAGCGCCGCGAGGTGTGAGAGTTCGAGTCTCTCCGTCCCCACCACTTAAATATCAAGTCAGCTTGATTTTAAGTTACAGAGGATTGGTGTAATGGTAGCATGACGGTCTCCAAAACCGTTCGTCAAGGTTCGAATCCTTGATCCTCTGCCAAATTAAAATCCAACAACTCAGTTGGTACCCGATGTTGGGGACGTGGCGAAATTGGTAGACGCACTGGATTTAGGTTCCAGCGCCGCGAGGTGTGAGAGTTCGAGTCTCTCCGTCCCCACCATACATTAAAGAGCAAGGCAATGACCTTGCTTTTTTATTGCCTGTTATTTTAGCTTTAAATCATTGCATCTCTTTGACAAGGCTTAGATGTATTTTAAGATTTAAAGTTCAGTATAAAAAAAAGCCCATAAACAGGCTATGGGCAAGATCATCTTTAAGTGTTGATGAAATACGATTTGAATTTTTATTTTTGCATCCTATCAAGTTCAACCGTTATCGCATACTTATCTATATTGTATAAGTACTTATGCTTTTAAATGGTCTTCAAATTCCTCGCCTAATTTCATTGCTAAAGCATTACCAGAAAGCTCGCAAGTGACCAAACCATATTCTTTTTGAAAGCTAAATGTGAAACCGTGACCATCCGCCAAATTTTTGACTGAATAACCTAATTTTTCTAACCAAATACGAAACGCAATTAAATTTTTTGCTTTAACAACTTTTTTCACGAGAGAACTCCTATCCATTTATTTAATTATTAATAGGGATATTTCTTGAATTTTTAAAGGGCAGAAATGTATTTCTTTGACATTTTTTTCACTGATTTTTAGAAATGTAAAGTCCTTTTAAGCAATTAGAATATTTTAAAAGAATTATTTATTTGTAAATTATTGATATTTATTATTTTAACTGAGGTGGCGTAATTAATTTTAAGGTCTTAGATATATTGCCAAAAGATAACTTGGAAATAATTTGTTAATGATTTTTGGTTTTAGACTGTATTTATTTTCAGCATGAACACATGAAGATTTTCCATTGTTTTCATGCAAAGCTTTAATTTAGCGCAATGCATATCAGTGTGGAGCATGTCGGCACCAAATGGACATTAGCTTATACTATGGTTGAGTTTGAAGATTTGGAAAATAAACATGACTGCACAAACAATCCAACAGCAGGCTGAGTACATAGTGAAGCAGATGCAAAATCAAGGGCTAGAGCCTTTTGCTGTGATGCTTGGGCATGAAGATTGGTTACTGTTTTCCTCGCAATCCAAAGTGGCTTATACGCCTTTTGGCAGCGCACGCCGTTATCAGCCTGCATTGTCCAATTTACTTTTGGTGCGGGTCGATGAAATGAATGCTGTGCGTGTGGTGATGCAAACTCAATTAGATGAGTTTGCTGCCAGTAATCAGATTTTATAATCCGAGAGAAATATCAGATGCTTTATGATCAAAGCATCAATTTAAAAGTTGTCTTTGTGTTCACGTAATTTCTGAAATTCTTCGACACTTTCGGCCCTTAAAAATGGATTGGTTTCCAGTTCTAGTTCGATGCTGCTTGGCAAAGTGGGTTTATTAAGCATGCGTAAACTTTCAATTTGTTGATAACGCTCTTGAATGGCAACATTGTCGGGTTCTACATGCAGTGCAAATTGTGCATTCGCCAATGTATATTCATGGGTGCAATATACTCGGGTACGCGGAGGCAGCGCTGCCAAGCGGTTTAAAGATTGATACATTTGCAAATATGTACCTTCAAAAACACGCCCACAGCCCATCGCAAATAAAGTGTCGCCACAGAACAATACATCCAACGCATCTATAAAATACACAATATGCCCCAAGGTATGTCCCGGAACGGCAATAACATCGACCTGTAAATCATGAAAATTGATATGGTCTTGGTTTTGTAAAGGATGCGTGATAAACGGAATTTTGCTCAATTGTCAACGGCATTCTAAAATTGCCCCCTTTTACCTTACAAATGGCAAAGTAAAATTGACCCCTTTGATCTCGTATTAAGTTTCAACCTGGGGCTGAATCCCAATTCTTTTTTTATCCTTCAAACGA
>NZ_JBWKMK010000142.1:0-50591 GCF_056431365.1 Acinetobacter seohaensis | reverse complement strand
GTTCAAATGGCGATTCAGCGTTTAATTGGTTTTGGGAAAAAAGAAGAGTTTAAGGAAATTTTGGCAATTTTAAGAAGGCAGAACCCTGATAGGATAAGGGTTCTGTGAAATTTGTCGTGTACAGAGATTTATTTAATTCCATGGTCAGTGGTACATAGGTGAGGTCACCACCTGGGTCTAGCACTGCCACACGGTTATTATCAAGGATCAGAAATTGGTTAGCCTGAACACCTTCACCTTTGACCAAACTGGTAAAACTAATACATTTGTGTGTCCCATTGTCAAACAAGACCTGCGATGTTGTACGGTCAAATGCCATAACCAAACCCCGATTTTTTCATTTTAAAAATACGTTTTCTATGACTGAATAACATATAGCTATTTATGGAAAGTTACAATAAATAAAATAGCTTGGATTATCTGAAATATCAGTGAATTGCATCACAACTTACAAAAATAAATCCCAAGCATTTTGCTCAGGATTTATACACATTCACTGATTCTCTAGAAGAAATAATGCTGTGCCAAGGTCGATACACCAATAATTAAGAAAATCAGTGCGCCAATTTTATGAATTAATGCAATTGGTAAGCGGGTCGCCAGTTTATTACCAATAAATACCGCAGGCGCATTGGCGAGCATCATGCCTAATGTCGTACCCAGCATGACCCAGAAAATGCTGTCATAACGTGCCGCCAAAGCCACCGTGGCAATTTGGGTTTTGTCGCCAATTTCTGCCAAAAAGAACAGCACAAAGGTTGCACCAAACACACCATATTTTTGCCATTTGTTGATGCTTTCGGTTTCATCGTCCAACTGGTCTGGAATCAGCATCCAGATGGCCATTGCAATAAAGCCTAAAGATAAAATCCACAACAAGACTTCTGGGCTGAGTACGGTGGTAATCCACTGCCCTAACACTGCAGAAAGACCATGGTTAATCAGTGTTGCCAATAAAATGGCAACTAAAATAGGGGCAGGTTTACGAAAGCGGGCTGCGAGTAATAAAGCCAATAGTTGGGTTTTATCACCCATTTCGGCTAAGGCGACAATGGCAGTCGAGATGAGGAATTCATACATGATGTTTTTCTCTGGCTAGCACACATACCAATGACCTATCCCTCCTGCTAGCCAAAATCTGCAGAGTGATAAATCAAAGGTCTTGCCAACAAAAGAAAGCTTGAAAAAGCAGACTTGGTTCTTTGCTATGATGACCATGTTCTGTGGAACAAATATGTTGACCATCACCTTTTTACTGCATTCAGTTGAAACAGAAATTAGTAAAAAGCGGCTACTCCCCAATGAAGTACAGCTATTCTAAACGGAATACTGCGGTTAAGCAAATTTAGCCGAGTAACGGCACTGACAAAAAAACCCTGCCGTAGCAGGGTTTTATAAAGCTTTTCTGAATTTAGAGCAGCAAGCTACGAATATCTGCCAACAACTGGGTCAGTTTATGGGTAAAACGTGCTGCATCTGCACCATTAATCACCCGATGGTCATACGACAATGACAACGGCAACATCAAGCGCGGATCAAAGCCTTCACCATTCCAGACAGGCTGCATGGTCGCTGGTGAAATACCCAAAATCGCAACCTGCGGCCAGTTCACCAACGGCGTAAATGCCGTACCGCCAATCGAACCTAAACTGGTGATGGTAAAGTTTGCACCTTGTAAATCTTTAGGCGACAACTTTTTATCACGCGCTTTTTGACTCAACTCACCCAGTTCAATCGCAATTTGTTTAATCGATTTCTGATCTGGATTACGTAGTACAGGCACGGTTAAACCATCGGGGGTTGCCACCGCAATGCCCATGTGGATTTCTTTACGCAGCAGCACAGACTTTTGATCATCTGCCAGATGCGCAGCGAAATATGGCTCATCTTTCAGCAAATGCGCTACTGCTTTGGCAATGAACGCCAAAATGGTCAGGCTGACACCTTCTTTTTTGAAGTTGGCTTTCAATTCACTGCGCCACGCTTCTAGCTCAGTAATATCGGCCAAATCAAATTGCGTGACTTGTGGAATGTAATTGTTCAGGGACAATTGCGGAATTGACACTTGTTGTAAGCGCGTCAAACCTTTTTCTTCCACGCCACCAAATGCACTAAAATCAGGCAACTTTGGCAAACCTGTAACTTGCTGTGTTGTAGCAGCGACAGGAGCAGTCTGCGGCGCAGTAAGACGCGCTTTAACATAAGCCTTCAAGTCTTCTTTGAGTACACGCGCATGCGGGCCAGTGGCGTTTACATCGGCTAAAACAACACCTAACTCACGCGCCAGTTTACGCACAGCAGGGCCTGCATACACTTTTGCATTGGCTTCATTTTGCGCCTTGCTCAATTTGTCTACATTCGTATGTGCACTTGCTGCAACCGTTGTGGTTTGTGCTGTAGATGCAGCACTGACTGCTGGCGATGCACTTGGTGCAGAGGCAACTTGCGCTGCCGCAACTGCTGCTGGTGCAGCTGCGCCTGCAGTTACTATCGTCACTAAGGCATTGCCCTGCGCAACACTTTGTCCTAATTCCACGTGGATGGCTTGAATCACACCTGCGGTAGTACTTGGCACCTCAACCGTGGCTTTGTCTGATTCCACCACAATCAAACTTTGGTCAGCGGCGACTGTATCGCCTACTTGTACCAAAATTTCTGCCACTGTGGCTTTATCGACCCCTAAATCAGGCACTGCGACTTCAACCTGTGCTGATGCTGTTGTTTGTGGTGCCGATGCAGTTGCTGCGCTCGCTGTTGCAGCAGCCGCTTCTGCTGATGCCACTTGAGGTGTTTCCACCTGTGTGACTGCAGCAGCGGCGGTTTTCACTTTCAGAATCACCACACCTTCTTTTACGGTATCACCCGTATTGATTTGGATAGCGGTAACTGTACCCGACACCGTACTCGGCACTTCTACTGTGGCTTTGTCCGACTCCACCACAATAATACTTTGATCAACATCAATCGCATCGCCGACTTGTACTAAAATTTCCCCAACAACGGCTTTTTCCACGCCAATGTCAGGTACTTGTACATCTACTTCTTGTGCTGTGGTTGATGTCGCCGAGCTTGGCGCTGCAGCGACCACTGGTTCAGCATCTTGCTTCGGTGCAGCGTCCACTTCGGCTTGCGGTGCAGCAACTTCTGTAGCAGCTGCGGTTTGAGCTTCAGTTTCTAGCTCAATTAGCACCGCACCTTCAGTCACTTCATCGCCTTGTTGTACCAAAATACTTTTCACTACCCCTGCAGCGGTGCTGGGTACTTCAACAGAGGCTTTGTCTGATTCCAACAGGACAATGCTGTCATCAACTGCAATCGTGTCGCCAACTTTGACAAGAATATCTGCAACAGTGGCTTTATCGACACCAATATCAGGCGTTTGAATTTGCATGATCAGTGCTCCTCTTTGTAGTCAGCAACCGCTTGTACTTCAGGAACCGCTTGCGGTGCCCACGCGACAGGACGATCTGTATCTAACTCAAATGTCGAGATTGCATCTTTGACCAAACGCGCATCGACTTCGCCTTCATCAGCCAGTTTTTTCAAGGTGGCTACCACAATGTGTGCAGCATCGACCCCAAAGTAGCTACGCAAGTTACCGCGGGTATCGGAACGACCATAACCATCGGTACCTAAGGCAACAAATGGACGATTGTCTGGCAAGTAACCGCGAATTTGCTCGCTATAGGCGCGCATGTGATCGGTAGCAGACACGACAATGCCATCCTTGCCACGTAACTGTTGTGAGATCCACGGCTCTTTGCTTTCTTCAGCCAATGGATGCAAACGGTTGTATTCTTCACACGCCATACCATCACGCGCCAATTCATTAAAACTGGTCACACTGTAGACATTCGAGTGAATTTGATACTCTTCACGCAAGATTTTCGCCGCTTTGATGACTTCACGCAAAATCACGCCTGAACCCAGCAATTGAACCGTGGCTTTTTCATCTTCCTGCAGCAAATACATACCGCGCTTAATGCCTTCTTCCGCACCTTGTGGCATTTCAGGATGCTCGTAGTTTTCATTCATTACAGTGAGGTAATAGAACACGCGCTCCTGATTGACATACATGCGCTGCAAACCATCATGCACAATCACGGCAAGCTCATAACCAAAACATGGGTCATAAGACACACAGTTTGGAATAGTATTGGCTAAAATATGCGAGTGACCATCTTGGTGTTGCAAGCCTTCACCATTGAGTGTGGTACGTCCTGCAGTGGCACCCAACAAGAAACCTTGCGCCTGTGCATCACCTGCCGCCCATGCAATATCCCCAATACGTTGGAAACCAAACATGGAGTAATACATATACATTGGGATCATTGGTAAGTTATTGGTCGAATAACTGGTACCCAAAGCTGCCCAAGCACTCATTGCACCTGCTTCGTTAATGCCTTCTTGCAGCATGTGACCGTCTTTGGCTTCACGATAATGCATCAATTGTTCTTGGTCTTCAGGGGTGTATTTTTGCCCATGTGCGGCATAAATACCCAGTTGACGGAACATGCCTTCTAAACCGAAAGTACGTGCTTCATCGGGTACAATGGGTACCACACGGTCTTTAATGGCTTTTTCTTTGAGCAGGGCAGAAATCAAACGCACCATCACCATAGTGGTCGATTGTTCTTTGCCACCTGAACCTGCCAAGACTGAATCGAAAACTGATAATTCAGGAATTTGTAAAGCTTCGCTGTCTTTACGACGCGCAGGCAAATAACCACCCAACGCTTCGCGACGCGCTTTCATATATTTCAATTCAGGCGAATTTTCACTTGGACGATAGAACGGCACTTCTTCAAGTTGCTCATCGCTAAATGGCAAGTTGAAGCGGTCACGTACATATTTTAAAGAATCCAACTGCATTTTTTTGATTTGGTGGGTTTTGTTCACCGCTTCAATTTCATCAGACAAACCATAACCTTTGACGGTTTTGGCTAAAATGACCGTTGGCTGACCTTTAGCTTTGGTCGCTTCTGCATACGCCGCAAATACTTTGTACGGGTCGTGACCACCACGGTTCAGATTATCAATATCTTCATCGCTTAAATCTTTGACTAATTCTTTGGCTTCAGGATATTTACCAAAGAATTTCTCACGGGCGTATGCACCGCCTTTCACTTGCAAGCGCTGATAATCGCCATCCACCGCTTCTTCCATGATGGCTCTTAATGCACCTGTGTCGTCTTTGTCCAATAAAGCATCCCAATGACGCCCCCAGACCACTTTAATCACGCGCCAACCTGCGCCACGGAATAACGACTCAAGTTCTTGAATGATTTTACCGTTACCGCGTACAGGGCCATCTAAACGCTGTAAGTTACAGTTCACCACCCAAATCAGGTTATCTAGCTTTTCACGACCTGCCAGTGAAATTGCACCCAAACTTTCTGGCTCATCCATTTCACCATCGCCTAGATATGCCCAGACTTTACGGTCTTCTTCTTTAATTAAACCGCGGTTCATTAAATATTTTTGAATATGTGCCTGATAAATTGACATGATTGGACCCAGACCCATCGATACCGTTGGGAACTGCCAATAGTCAGGCATTAAATAAGGATGTGGATAGCTAGGTAAACCGTTACCGCCCACTTCACGGCGGAAATTATTCAATTGATCTTCGGTTAAACGCCCTTCTAAAAATGAACGGGCATAAATACCGGGTGCACAGTGACCTTGGTAGTAGATCATATCACCGCCAAAATGATCACTATTGGCACGGAAGAAATGGTTAAAACCAACATCATATAATGTGGCTGAAGATGCGAAACTTGCAAGGTGACCACCTAAATCATCACCTGTTTTATTGGCACGCAATACCATTGCCAACGCATTCCAGCGAATCAGGGCGCGAATACGACGCTCCATATCCTGATCGCCCGGCATGGCAGGTTGTTCTTCCACTGAAATGGTATTGAGGTAAGGAGTATTTAATCGCTGAATGGGTACATGCTTTGCAATTGCACGTTGGTACAGTTTTTCGAGTAAAAATGCTGCCCGTTCAGTACCCATATGTTGTAACACAGCATCAAAGGCGTCTTGCCATTCTTGGGTTTCTTGTGAGTCCGTATCACCGTAAAACGCCATAATTCACTATTCCTAAGCCTAATCGTATGCTTTATATGTATCATAATTTAGACTTTAGTAGATATGGCTAATCTTAAATGCATATCCTGCATACTATTTAGAAAATAAATAGTCATTGACACATTCTTACAGCAAGTAACAAAAAACCGCCAATTTAGGCGGTTTTTTATACAATAAAGCAGATACTGCGTGTTATTATTTTTTTAGGTGATAAGTTGATGTCTGAAATGTCTCACTAGATTTTGCTAAAAGCTAAAACGTGAGTATAAAGAAAAGCGACCTTTGCCGCTTTAATTTCATGTTTTAATTTGTAGTTCGCGTGTAGTTTACAGTGAGTGTGGCTAGAGCATGAATTTCTAGCCAAAACATTACGGCAACATTGCTAAATAGGTAGAAGGGTTCTTACGTTGACCATCTTTCACTACTTCATAATGTAAGTGAGGACCTGTACAACGACCTGTACAACCCACGTTGGCAATATGTTCGCCTGCATCTACACGGTCACCCACACGTGCAATTAAACGTGAAGCGTGTGCGTAGCGCGTGATATAACCATTACCGTGGTTAATTTCTACATATTGACCATAACCTGTGCCCCAGCCTGACTTGGTCACAATACCTGGGCCAGTCGCATAAATTGGAGTACCGCTTGGTGCAGCAAGGTCTAAGCCTGAATGGTTTTCAGCACGACCACTCATGACACGACCGCCATAGTTCGAGCTAATACGTGCATTTGGTAATGGATGTGACACTAACCAAGCATAAGGATTTGAAGAAGCAAAACGGGTGCTGGTATTGGTACCGTATTTTTTTGCTAAAGACGCATTGTTTAATTCTGTAGTCTTTTCACGAAGCTTAACGGTCATCTGCGTTTGTGCAGGAACATCAATGTCTTGTGTTTCTGTATAAGAACCTTGTGACAAGGTGCGGGTTAATTGCTCAATACGATCAGTCGATGAATTTTGAGAATCTAACTCAACTAAATCAGCAAATGCGACAGATGCTGCCGAAGCTGCCAGTGAAAACGCTAATAAAATACGGCGCGAATGCATAAAAAAACCTCTTAACTGTTCTTACTTGAAGTTCCTTGTGATCTCTTCCTTGATATCTACTGAAAGGAGCGCATAAGATTAGGGCATAAACATGAAGGAATGATGTATGTCCGAACCTGTGAATCTCTTTCAACAAACAAGAAAACACATAAAAACAGGAAACCTAACGTTTCTCTCAACCCAAGTTGCTGCATGGCAGAAACTTGGCAAACTTATTCAACCTTTACTGCCGCAACCAGAGCAATGGCAGGTGGTTTGTTATCAACAAGGTGTCTTAACCATTACTGGAACGAATCAAGCGATGGTCAGTCAACTTGCTTATTTGCAAAAGCAATACATTACTCAACTGTCACAACTGCATGAACTGAAAGACATACAAAAAATTCAAGTTCGTTTAAGAGTTGAATCTCAAACGCCCCCAAAAAGCGAAAAGCCTTTAAGAACACTTAGTCCAGAAACTCAAGATATGTTACGAGGTGCTGCTGACTTTGTGAGCGACCCTAAGCTTAGCCAAGCTTTGTTACGTTTGGCAAGCAATAAAAAATAATTGTTTGCAGAAAACACCAAAAACTCGTGCTCAAATTTGTGATGAAATTCACATATTATTGTTGTTACATTATAACGTAGTAAGAAAAGACAATGACTTATGTCACATGCACAAAAGTGATCGGGCAAGAATTTATGTCATCAAATGTTACAATTTCATAACTGCTTGGATCGCTCTGAACATTGCGTAATAACTGATTATTTAAGGCATGTCCTGATTTATAACCATCAAACTTGGCAATAATTTGATGTCCAAGCAAGTACAAATCCCCCACAGCATCTAAAATTTTATGCCGTACAAACTCGTCCGAGAAGCGCAAACCTTCTTCATTGACCACGCCTGTATCATCTACCCCAATGGCATTATCTAAACTCGCACCCAAAGCCAAATTATTGGCTTTTAAATAGTCCAAATCTTTCATAAAGCCAAAAGTACGTGCGCCACTGACTTCATAGACAAAGGTTTCTGTAGAAAAATCGATGGTGGCAGACTGATATTCTTTTTTAAAGGCAGGATGATCAAAGTCGATGGTGAAATTGAGCTGAAAACCTTCATGCGGACTGAACACCGCACGTTTATCGTCAATTAAAGCTTCTACAGGTTTTAAAATTTTGATGAACTTTTTCGCAGCATCCTGTTCTTTTAAACCACCCTGCATCAACAAATAAATAAAAGGCCCTGCACTGCCGTCCATAATGGGCACTTCAGAGGCAGACACTTCAATAATCAAGTTATCAATGCCCAACCCTGCAATTGCACTCATAACATGCTCAATAGTGCCAACTTTGGCATTATCCTGAACCAAATTCGAGCACATAAATGCTTCTTGAATCAGCATGGCATCGGCTGGAATATCGACAGGCGGATTTAAATCGATACGACGAAACACAATTCCCCCATCGGCATGATGCGGCACAAAGTTGATCAATACTTTTTGACCACTGTGCAGACCAATACCGCTCGCCTTGACGACACGTTGTAGGGTACGTTGTTTCAGCATGTTCTCAATTCATCTAAATTTTAAAACCGCTATACGTTAGCATATTTAGCCATTGATAAAAAACAAAAAAGGCAGTTTAAAACTGCCTTTTCCCGATCACACAATGAAATTGAGGATCTTGGCTTATTTACGCTGCTGATTTTTCAAATAGTCTTGAATACTCATTGGCGTTGGACGCGCAGAGCCTGATGTTGTTGTCGCACTAATTGCAGGCGCAGTTTCTGCCTGCTGACGCTGAATTGCAGGCACATCATCTTCTTCTACTGCCGCTGTTGGTGCTGCAGAAGTGGTTTGTGTCACGGTGCGTTTTGCAGGCTCTGGTGTATCGCCTGTGTTACGCGCTAAACCAGTAGCAATAACAGTCACGCTAATTTCGTCACGCGCTTCAGGATCAAATACCGTACCGTAGAATACTTGGGTTTGTTCGGTATCTGAAAGTTGATGAATCACGTCCATGATCTCTTCGATTTCACCGAAGGTCACATCATCACCACCCGTTACGTTAATCAACAAGCCTTTGGCATTGGCAATGGTTACGCTATCGAGCAATGGGCTACGAATCGCTTGTTCAGCCGCTTGACGCGCACGGTTTTCACCACGACCTGAACCAACACCCATCATCGCATAACCGCGCGTACTCATCGCAGTTTTCAAGTCAGCAAAGTCTAGGTTGATGTGACCTGGACGTACCACCAAATCAAAAATACTGCGTACACCGTTCAACAAAACGTCATCGGCTTTTTTATACGCATCTTTCATTGAAATGTCGCGGTAAACTTTCATTAAACGCTGGTTTGGAATAATGATTAAAGAGTCTACATGCTGTTCTAATGCCGCAATCCCTTTTTCCGCAGAAAGTAAGCGACGCTTACCCTCAAAGTTAAATGGCGTAGTCACCACACCAACAGTCAAAATGCCCATTTCTTTGGCAATTTCAGCCACAACTGGCGCAGCACCTGTACCTGTACCACCGCCCATCCCTGCAGTCACAAACACCATGTCTGTGCCTTCAAGTTGCTGACAGATCAGCTCGCGGCTTTCTTCCGCTGCAGTTTGACCCACTTGAGGATCACCGCCCGCGCCTAAACCACGTGTGCTTTGCTCACCTAGCTGGATTTTGAATTGCGAATTCATGCGATCCAATGCTTGTTTGTCCGTATTGGCACAAACAAATTTTACACCCTGAATATCCGACTCAAGCATGTGCTGCACAGCGTTACCACCTGCACCACCCACACCAAACACAGTGAAACGGGCTTGACCGTTGCTATCGGTTTGATCATCTATAAATTCAAATGAGGCCATGACCTTTAGATTTCCTAATACGTTATTGGCAGTCACTTAAGCCCGTATACTGCCTTGATCTTCATAAAAATTATTTTTAAGAATGCTGTTCAACTTCTGGCTTGTCAAGTACCAGTGATGATCCGTACAACTTCCTAACAATATTCCCAAAAAACTCAACTAAAAAATAGATTTTAACTTTTCGTTCAAGCCAGACCATGCCCGTCCGACACGCCCCCAAACCGATAAGGTTTCAGGGTCTTCATGTTCTACAATCGTGTCTTGAGTATAGTTTTGACTATAAAGCAATAAGCCTGATGCTGTTGCATATTGTGAACGGCGTAAGGCGGCCTGATGCGGTTCATCGGCATAAACTTGTGAAGGATGATTCCCCAAGTGTGCCGAAACACCCAACATACGACGTACCAAGCTGATCATGCCTTCAATTTGTGAGGCATCACCCGCCAAAACCACACCATGATATAAACCATGAATGGCACCGCTCTTTTCGAGTTCCTGACGAATTTGTGCAAAAATTTCTTCATAACGCGCAATAATAATTTCCGCCAGTTCAATACGGCTAATGGTTTGCGGCCCATCAATGCCCTGAATCTGAATCATGTGATCAGGTTTGACCACTTTCATATCTACACAGCCATACAATAGCTTAATCCGTTCAGCTTCTTCAGTTGTGGTTTGTAACACCGCTGCAATATCGCGGGTGACATGCTCACCACCACGCTGCAAAGTGTGTGCCAAGGCCAAACGTCCATCTAAATAAACTGCAATACTGGTCGTACCTGCGCCAATATCTACCAGACACACACCGTATTCTTTTTCATCTTTAAGCAGACTGGCTTCTGCAGTGGCTAAATTTGACACCACCATTTTTTCGACACCAATATTGGCACCTTTTAAAGCACGGTCTAAATTCTGCATGGTGCTAATAGGCAACATCATCAATTGATAATGCCCCGTCATGCTATGTGCTGACATACGAATTGGGTTTTGTACCCATTCACCCGAATCATCTAAATCGAAACCGAGTGGTACTGCACTCACCAAATAATGGTCTGAGGTGAGGTGACTGGCTTTGGCCAAGTCCAAGGCGCGTACCACTTCACTGGTGGTAATGGTGTGATCACTACTTTCAATAGGTGTGCGACCTGAAGCATAAAAGCTTTTTAGCTCTGCACTAGGAATAGAAATCCATGCCGAATGCACACGGCATTCCGCCATATCTTCCGCTTCTTGCACGGCATTTTTAATTGCAGTAATCACTTTATCGAGACTGACAATTTTTCCCTTACTCATGCCTCGATTACGTGCGGTGGCCATACCAATGACTTGGATATTGTCTGGCGCATGGACCTTAGCAATCAAAACTGAAACTTTGTGCGTCCCAATGTCAATCGCAACAACCGAGGGAACAGCTTCACTCATTTATTCACTACCATTACCAGTATGTTTAATTTATGGCTTAATGCCTCTATTTTTTTAAAGCCCAATATTATGGCTTTGCTCTTATTCCCTCTGCAATGCTTGTGTCATCAATCGTTACAACAAAGTGACCATTTGCAATTTTTGGCGGAATTGAGTTTTTCCATTGAATGGCTAAACCATTGCGATAACGCAAATCGATGGCGGATATTTTAGACCATACAGGTTTCAAATCACTTTGTGCAAGATGCCCCAAGCGCTGCAGCTTACTCATGGTTTGATCTTTATCTACAATAACACGTAGACCTGAATCAAACTGCATAAACCACGTCATACGTTCTGTTAAATATAGTTCTTTTAAACGATCGTTGACGGGTAAGAATAATTGGTTAATTTCATTATAACGACGCATCATCATTTTAGATTGATGCGTTGGCCCGTGTAATAACGGTAAATGTTGATTATTTTGTGGCGTGACCTCGGTAAAGACTTCACCGCTGTCACTGAGCAAACGACCTGTCCCCCAACGTGCAATTGGATGACGCGGCATAACCCGCACACGAATAGCATTCGGCCACGCACGTGAAACCACCACTCGATCTACCCAAGACAACTCCAAAGCGGTATCGCGGATTTGCTCTAGGTCAGAGGTGAAATAGTTCTTGGTCATTACAGGGTTCACATGCGTCATCACTTGGCGGTGTTCCGCATCTGAACGTGTACCCACTACATCTAGCTTGGCAATTTGTGCATCGGTCATGACTTTGTATAGCCCGTACGCACCCACTGCCAACACGAGCACCGCAACGCACAGCATTACCCAACCGCCAAAATGAATCAGCTTTTCTTTGGCTGTTGGCGGTTTGTCATGAATCGAGGTAATCGCTGCCCGTTTACGGCGCAAGGATGCAGGAAGTTGAGCCATATTTAGTGTGCTTCACCTGTAAGGGTTTGTGCCAAAATTGCCACACACAGCTCATCAAAACTATAGCCGACTGCATTTGCCGCTTTCGGAACTAAAGAGTGGCTGGTCATTCCCGGCACGGTATTCACTTCCAATAGCCAGAAATTGCCGTTCTCATCTTGCATGGCATCAATACGACCCCAGCCACTTGCACCCACGGCTTGGAAGGCACGTAATGCCAAAGCTTGTAACTGTTGCTCTTCGGCAGTGCTTAAACCACACGGAATACCGTATTGCACATCATTACGTTGATATTTGGCTTCATAATCATAGAACGCCACATCTTTCGGTGGTTCTAAACGAATAATCGGTAAAGCCTGACCATTTAACAGCACGATGGTAAATTCACGTCCTGTAATCCATTTTTCAGCCATAACAATAGCGTCATGTGCAGTTGCTTTCGCTACAGCATCGGCAAAGTCTTCTACTTTTTCGACTTTGCTCATGCCAATACTTGAACCTTCATGTACAGGCTTGATGATGAGTGGTAAACCCAATTCGGCAACCACGTCTTCAATATTGGAATCTTTGCTAACAATACGATATGGCGCAGTTGGCAAGTCAGAACCTTGCCAAATTTGCTTGGTCTTCACTTTGTCCATGCCAATGGCTGAACCTTGCACGCCCGTACCCGTGTATGGAATATTCAACCATTCCAAAACACCTTGAATTTGACCATCTTCACCACCGCGCCCGTGTAACACAATAAAGGCACGATCATAATTGACCAATTCGGTCACGCTACGTGTTTGTGGATCAAATGCTTCTGCATTGACCCCAGAACGTAGCAGTGCTTCGAGTACTGCTTGACCGCTGTCTAGAGAAACCTCACGCTCAGCAGATTTTCCACCCAATAACACGGCAACTTTGCCGAACTTTGAAGCATTTGACACGTTTATATCCTTAAACTTTAAACTGGTCGATCAAATTCAAACATCACAGGTTGTGATTATTTTAAATATAAATGGTTTTGTGCAAGCTCGATTGAAATCGCCCCCACATTACCTGCACCTTGGGTCAATAACAAGTCATTGGCCTGTAACACTTGTTTCACAATATTCGGTAGGTTGCCGTCATTTGGATCGACCAAAATTGGCTCAACCTGACCACGCAAACGAATACTGCGTGCCAAAGTACGGCTATCTGCGCCAACAATTGGTTTTTCACCCGCAGGATAAACATCGAGCAATAACAATTGATCGACTTGTGACAACACTTCCACAAAGTCATCAAAACAGTCACGGGTGCGACTAAAACGGTGTGGCTGGAACAACATCACCAAACGGCGATCAGGATGACTTTGACGCGCAGCTTTAATGGTGGCTTCCACTTCTTTCGGGTGATGTCCGTAGTCATCTACCAATTTCACATTGCCGTCTGCTACCGCAAACTCACCTTGTACTTGGAAACGACGACCGACACCGCTAAAGCCTTCTAAAGCACGGCAAATTGCACCATCAGAAACGCCTTCATCGGTGGCAATTCCAATTGCAGCCAAGGCATTCAATACGTTATGCAGCCCCGGTTGATTCACCGTCACGCGTAACGGTTCGCGGTCTTTACGCAGTACAGTAAAGTGTGTGCGCATACCGTCTTGATCAACATCAACGGCACGAATATCGTTGTCTTCATTAAAACCATAGGTCAATACAGGGCGCCCGATACGCGGCATGATTTCACGAATATTGGCATCATCACCACACACCACAGCCAAACCGTAGAATGGCAGTTTGTGCAAAAATTGAATAAAGGTATCTTTTAAGGTATCGAAACTACCACCATAGGTGTCCATGTGGTCGGCATCAATATTGGTCACCACAGCCGCCATTGGCTCTAGGAATAAGAACGATGCATCAGATTCATCGGCTTCTGCCACGATATAACGGCTCGCACCCAATGCTGCATTGACCCCAGTACGGTTTAGCAAACCACCAATCACGTAAGTTGGATCCATGTTTTCTTCGGCCAACATACAGGTGATTAAACTGGTAGTGGTGGTTTTACCATGTGTACCCGCGACTGCAATACCATGACGGTAACGCATCAACTCGCCCAGCATTTCAGCACGACGCACCACAGGAATACGGGTGTCAATTGCTGTTTTAATTTCTGGGTTTTCTGGGTCAATTGCAGTAGACACCACCAACACATTGGCGCCTTTAATATTCTCTGCCGCATGCCCAATATAAACCTTGATGCCGTTTTCTTCTAATTGCGCTGTGGTTTTTGAAGCTTTGATGTCTGAACCCGACACTTTATAGCCTTGATTTTTCAAGACTTCGGCAATACCACACATCCCCGCGCCACCAATACCCACAAAATGAATGTGTTTGATACGGCGCATTTCAGGCACTTTGATTAATTTTTTCGCTTGATCAGCGGGTGTAGATGGAGACATATTTTACTCGAACAATGCTTGAATAAGACGAACCACGTGTTGAGTTGCATCAGGCTGCGCCTGCTGACGGGCTTTGACCGCCATTTCAGACAACAATTGACGATTCATTAACGGGGTTAATAATGTTGTTAAACTTTCGGGAGTCATACTGGCTTGCGGACAGATTTTTGCTGCACCCAAATCGGCTAAAAATTTGGCATTGGCAGTTTGGTGATCATCCACCGCACTAGGCAATGGTACAAATACTGCTGCAACACCTGCAGTCGCGACCTCGGTTACCGTGAGTGCGCCCGCACGACAAATAATTAAATCGGCATCACTATAGGCTTTGGCCATATCTTCAATAAAAGGCTGTACCTCAACCTGTAAATGGTCAGGCTTGTGTGCATAACGTGCCTGCGTCGCATCGGCATGGTTTTGCCCACATTGATGATAAACATCTAAAGCGACATTTAGTTGCTTTAACGCTTCAGGTACACATTCATTTAAGGCTTGTGCACCTAGTGAACCACCCACAATTAAAATACGAATTGGCAAGCCTGCTTTTTCACGTTCCTGATAGCGCCATGCAGGGCTTAAGGTCGCAGTGATTTCTTCACGAACAGGGTTGCCTGTGGTGACAATTTTGTTACTGTTTGGAAAGGTATTTGGGAAAGCCTGACACACGGTTTTTGCCACACGTGACAATTGAGTGTTGGTAAAACCCGCAACTGCATTTTGTTCGTGAATCAGCACAGGAATACCCAAAGCACGTGCTGCCAAGCCACCCGGCCCTGCCACATAACCACCAAAACCTGCAACAGCATCAACTTTTAATTGCTTCATGTAACGCACAGCACTGAGCGTTGCGCCTAAAATTTTAAATGGTGCAGCCAGTTTACGGATCAAACCGTTGCCACGTACACCTTGAATATTAATTTGGTAAATTGGGATATTATGATTTTTAAGCAGACGATTTTCCATGCCCGTTGGGGTCGCCAACCATGACACTTGAATCCCTTGTTGCTGTAATTGTTTTGCGACGGCCAAAGCGGGAAAAACATGTCCACCTGTACCTGCGGCCATCATCATGACATGTTTAGGCTGTTGTTGCTGTGCGTCAGTCACGGTTTAATTCTTCAACTCAAAATAAGGCAAATAAAAATCTTGTATAAGCTATCAATTGTAATCACAAACGCATGGGCTTGAAAGGTTATTTACTTTTTTTCACCAAGTGCTTGATTGTTTTTTTCTACAGATTTTCAAGTTTAAACTAGTTTTATTATTAATCTACGGAAAATGTTAAGTTTTATTCAATTTTACCTGCTTTGATTGATCTATTTTGCAAAGTGTTTAAGTTGTTTTTTGTATCCACGTCTCTAAAAACAAGGCCGCTTTCAAATAGAAAACGGCTTTTGTATTGATACAGTGAGCATAAAGCCCAAACTTAGTTGGGACGACCTGCTTCAAGTACGGTAAATAAATCATCGGCAATGGATGTACCAAACTGTGCATCAATTTCACG
This sequence comes from Acinetobacter seohaensis, assembly GCF_056431365.1. NCBI lineage: Bacteria > Pseudomonadati > Pseudomonadota > Gammaproteobacteria > Moraxellales > Moraxellaceae > Acinetobacter > Acinetobacter seohaensis. The sequence goes on along the minus strand of NZ_JBWKMK010000142.1, from coordinate 34,306 downwards.
AATACACGTTGGACTGGTCACGTTGATTTCAGTGACATAGTTGCCAATCACATCTAATCCGACAAAAACCAAGCCTTTTTCACGTAAAAATGGCCCGACTTTGGCGGCAATGGCTTTGTCATTTTCAGTCAATGGACGTGCTTCGCCTAAACCACCTGCAGCTAAGTTGCCACGCACTTCGCCATTTTGTGGAATTCGTGCCAAACAATAAGGCACAGGCTCACCATTAACCATGAGGATGCGTTTATCACCATCTACAATTTCTGGAATATAGCGCTGCGCCATGATTGGCTGAGTGCCGTTGTTGGTCAGAATTTCAATGGTTGAGCCAATATTGACCCCATCTTGGTACAAACGGAAAATTCCCATGCCGCCCATGCCATCGAGCGGTTTAACGATCACATCACCATGTTGCTGAATAAATTCACGAATCAGGCTTTGTTGTGAAGTGACCAATGTCGGAACTTGTAGTTCTGGGAATTGAGTCGCAAACAGCTTTTCATTACAGTCACGCAGGCTTTGCGGCTTGTTGATGATCCATGCGCCTTCGCGTTCAGCTTGCTCTAAAATATATGTGGTATAAACGAAATTCATGTCAAAAGGCGGGTCTTTACGCATGAGAATGACATCATAATCAGCTAAGGATTCTTTGCGTTTTTCGCCCAATTCGTAATAATGGTTATAATCTTCAAAGACTTTGAGCGATGCAATCAGACCAAATGCCTTGCCCTGATCAATATATAAGTCTTGCTGTAATGCATAGCCCAAGGTATGCCCACGACGGCTTGCCGCCCATAACATCGCCATGGTTGAGTCTTTTTTCAAATTGACACTTTCGATGGGATCCATCACAACAAGTACGCGCATATTTCGGTGCTCTTTTGAAGAATTGAATAAGCAAAAGTATAGCGGAGTTTGGCTTTGGTTTTGCTGCAATTTTCGTAACGCTTTATCCACGATCATCATGCACTTAGGAGTATGCGATGCAACAAGCGATTATTGGTTTTCATTTAGATGAAGAAAATGATTGGGTCGCAGATTTGGCCTGCGGTCATGGGCAGCATGTGCGGCATAATCCACCGTGGCAAAACCGCCCGTGGGTAATCACAGAGCAAGGGCGCAAGGAAAAGTTGGGGGTGATGCTGGAGTGTAAGAAGTGTGAGGAGGAGACTGAGTGAATACGCTTAGGGAGACTGTAAATAAAACTGTGTAAACGCTTAAACTATCCCTCAACGCTGTTGGGGGCAACACAGGTGTTTACCATGAAAGATGAAGCAATGCTGGCATTGGCAAAAGAATTTGCCAAGAACTTAAAAACAGAAGCTGACCTGAATAATTTCAGTAAAGCTCTAAAGAAACTCACCGTTGAAACTGCACTCAATGCTGAACTGACTGAACATTTAGGCTATGAGAAGAATAGTCCTCGTATAGGCAAAAATACACGTAATGGCTATACAACCAAACGGCTATTTACTGATGATGGTGAATTTGAACTAGACACGCCTAGAGATCGTGATGGCACTTTTGAGCCCCAGCTGATCAAGAAGATGAGAAGCAGCGCTTCGCAAGGCGTATCACACAAATGGATAGCCAAATCCTATCCCTATACGCCAAAGGCATGACGACACGAGATATTGTTGCCACATTCAAGGAAATGTACGATGCGGACGTCTCCCCAACGCTTATTTCCAAAGTGACGGATGCAGTTAAAGAACAAGTAATAGAATGGCAAAATCGACCATTGGATGCCCTTTATCCTATTGTCTATATGGATTGTATCGTGGTGAAAGTGCGTCAAGATAGTACGATTATTAACAAAGCGGTGTATCTAGCATTAGGTGTCAATACAGACGGACAGAAAGACTTATTAGGTATGTGGGTGTCAGAAAACGAAGGTTCTAAATTTTGGCTCTCAGTCCTTACAGAACTGAAAAATCGTGGTTTAAAGGATATTCTGATTGCCTGCGTAGATGGACTGAAGGGCTTTCCTGATGCAATCAATACAATTTACCCTGATACGCATATTCAGTTGTGTATCATCCACATGGTACGCAACAACCTTAAATATGTGAGTTGGAAAGACTACAAAGCTGTCACAGCCGATTTAAAAAAGATATATCAAGCTGTTACAGAAGACGCAGCCTTACAGGCTTTAGATGAATTTGGACAAAAATGGGATGAGAAGTATCCTCAAATCAGCAAGTCATGGCTTGCCAACTGGTCGAATCTCAACACGTTCTTCGCTTACTCTATGGATATTCGCAAAGCGATTTACACGACGAATGCGATTGAATCATTGAACAGCGTTATCCGCCATGCAACCAAGAAAAGAAAAATCTTCCCAACTGATGATTCCGTGAAAAAGGTGGTATATTTAGCAATTATGGCAGCAAGCAAAAAATGGACGATGCCTATTCAGAATTGGAAAGCTGCTATGAATCGCTTTAGTATCATGTTTGAAGAGCGTGTAACCAAGTATTTTTAAAACTGTATTTACACAGAATTATTTATACCCTCCGCTTAGATACTCAGTGTTATTCATACCCTCTTCATACCCCAAATGTCTCCTTTTAAGTCGTGCGTGTATAGCATTCTTCGCTGCCATTAAAGGGCGATCTGGTCTCATCCATGGAACTCGAGAACTTGTGGTGCATCGCACTATGTTGTCGTGTATGACGTTAAAGATTCTGTTCGTATTTTAAGAATTTTGCATACATCACAACAGTAGGGTTAGGTTGATGTATTTACGCACTCCTGAAAACCAATACAACAAAGATCACTGGTAACTAGCGATCTGTTCAATCGCCAACTCATAAGAACTTTCAAACTGATATTTCAGCGTTTTATCTTGAGTAGAATGAATAAAATCTTCCATTTTTTGTCTATATTCTTCATGTCCTGCCTTATACATCGCGAGTAAGTACCCCCACTCACCATATAAATATTCAGAGTCATTTTTAAGAGTGACTTTCAATGTCTTTTCCAGCAATGACGCTACTTGGGCATAACATTTTTCATATTCATTTTTAGGCTTTTTAGCGTAATAGCTCAACTCACATTGAGTCAGTAAACGTGCTTCGCTAAACCTAGTTTTTAACATTTTACTATTTAAATCATAAGCTTCTTTATACATGGCTGTGGCTAAGTAAATCTGCATTTGCAACTTTTCTCGCTCGGAATCATTCTTAATTTTGCTTATTTCAGACAAACTATCTTTCATTACCTTATTCGCATGTTCTCTTTCCCTAAAATTCAAATTATGAATCGTATCTTTATATTTTTTTATAATAGATTGATCTTCTGCAGAAAGACTCTGGGCAGCTTCACTATCTTGAGTGAGTTCAACTTCACCATGATGTGTATTATGTCCATTAGATGAGCAGGCAGTGCTTCCGAATATCAAGAAGGCTGTTAAAAAAATAAGAAAATTCTTCATCTAACTTCCCTTGCTGCGGAATTTAAAGTAAAGCTGTGGGTTGTAAAACTGGGTATCGGGGTAACAACTCCACCGCTAAACGTCAATACATATCCAAGATCTAATTCAACCCTCAATAGGAGTAAATCAGGCTCAGGCAAGGTAATGTTACAGAAACCTACTGGTTCTTTTCCTCGCTCAATACTCCAAACCCCACCATCAGACTTCAATTCTTGTATTTTTAATAATTCAGATTTTCTATTTTTTTCTTTATAGAGTCTTAGAGTTGCATAAGGAGTGATTTTATTTGCATCATGTTTTACAACTGGCGGGTGATATGAAACTGTTATAAACAGATTCTTTTTCTTTAAAATAGATGTAACGATAAAATCACATGCTCCTGAAACTATTTGTAAAACACTCCCAAATAGCCCTTTTTTATCTTCATCGTATGGAGGAATTCCTGTTTTAAATTTTACATAATCGGTTTTATTAAACTCAATATAATAGTTCTCATACTTCCTCTTATTTGTAAAACTATTTATTAAATTCTGTTGAGCACTTATAGGCAGAGTTTGCTCAGTTTGAGGATTAGAAACTATATGATAATTAGCATTACTCCCACCAACAACATGCGACTGTTGCGGCTGAATAATAGCACCGCATGTTAATTTATCCCCGACATAAGCAACTGGCTTACCATCAAAGATAATATGGTCATGGCTTTTAATCACTGAAGACCAACATTTACATCTTGGACAGAAATGCCCATCGCCCGCTCTAACAAAAGAATTGCCCATTTGAGAATTTCTTATCTGAGTAGCTAGAATACGACCACCATGATTAGTTGGTGCATTATGAATAGCAAAACCTCTCATAATCTTAATCCTTATAGTTTAGTCATGACTAAGAGAGTTCTGAAATGTTAATTGATCTTTAAAAATGTATATTGCCACCGAATTGTTAAAAGTATCAATAATTTCATCGCCATTCTTTAATTGACTACTGACCAATAGAGCAGTGATACCTTCAACAACTTTTAAGATTTGCTCAATCTCTTTTGAGAACATCTGTTGTTCTAGTGTTTTGATAAATAATTTGTATAACGAAGTTGATCTTGTCATTTTTGAGTTCGTATATGTTTTTATTATATAATGCGAAGTATAACAAACTTTTAAATTAGTAAAAAATCATAGTACTTTTCTCATATTAAATTTTAATGTGATTTAAAAATACAAAATTTGTCTCACCCCTCAGTCGGGCTTTTTTATTATTTATTACATTTCATTATATTATTAAAAATCAAACTGAATAAAAGCGAAAAGGAAGCTCTCGCTTCCTTCTCCAAAACAACTTAAATCCCATACTTCACACGGTACGCTTCCATTTTCGCCAAGGCATCTTTTTCACCTTTAGCATCCAAATAATTCATTAAATCTTTCATGGTAATTAAAGCATGCACAGGAATTTCCAACTCTTTTTGCACTTCCTGAATAGCAGACAAATCGCCCTGACCTTTTTCTTGACGGTCTAAAGCCACCAATACGCCCGCAATTTGTGCGCCTGCATTTTTCAAAATAGTCACCACTTCACGAATAGCCGTACCCGCAGTAATCACATCATCAATAATCCAAACTTTTTTGCCCTCAACCGCAGCACCCACCAACACACCGCCTTCGCCATGATCTTTGGCTTCTTTACGGTTAAACCCCCACGGCACACTTACGCCATGATTTTGCGATAAAGCCACTGCTGTAGCTGCCACAAATGGAATACCTTTATAGGCAGGCCCGAAAATAACATCTACATTTTTGCATTGCATGAGTTGATCTGCATAGCCCGAAGCCAATAGCGATAAAGCTTCGCCATCATTCAACAAACCTGCGTTAAAAAAATAAGGACTCACACGACCCGATTTTAAAGTAAACTCACCAAATTTAAGCACACCACGTGATAAGGCGAGTTCGATAAAAGCTTGCGGGTTAAATTGAGCTGGCGATGTCATGAGGTGCTCCAAATTAATACATTGAGGTAAGACCTGAGCATGATACCAAAGAGTAGCTATCCGAGTGATCAAAAAATTCTTCGAGTGGTTTCAATTAACGTCAATGGGTTGCGTTCATCGGTAAGCAAAGGCTTACTCGAATGGTTGGAAAAGTCTGAAGCAGACGTGATTTGCATGCAGGAAAGCCGCATCACACACGCCCAATGGACCGATAAATTTAAGCCAGAAGGCTGGCACACGCATCTTTTCCCTGCAGAACGCGCAGGCTACGCAGGGACAGCTATTTATAGCCGTTTGCCCTTTGTTTCTGTGCAAAATGGTTTAGGCTTTGAATTGGCCGATTCTCAGGGTCGCTTTATCAGTGCTGAATTTGATGTAGGACTGGATCACCCAATTTACATCTGTTCACTGTATTTGCCTTCTGGCTCTTCGGGTGAAGAAGCGCAAATGCGGAAAGATCACTTTTTAGAAGAGTATCAAAAAATTCTAAAACAGTGGCGTGAAGACAATAAATCGATCATTGTCTGTGGCGATTACAACATTGTGCATAAGCGCATTGATATTAAAAACTGGTCGGGCAACCAAAAGTCTTCAGGTTGTTTGCCGCATGAACGTGCATGGTTAGATCATATTTACAATGATTTGGGCTATGTTGATACCTTCCGTGAAGTGCGCCATGAAGCGGAGCTGTATTCTTGGTGGTCAAATCGCGGGCAAGCCCGTGCCAAGAACGTTGGCTGGCGGATTGATTATCATGCTTGCTCACCCGACTGGAAAGCACGCACTGTCAATGCTTGGGTGTATAAAGACGAATGGTTTAGTGACCATGCCCCTGTGATTATTGATTATAAGATCTAATATTCACACAAATTTCACAGCCTACATGAGTGAACAATTGTTCACTCAACTGAGGTTCAATTCGCACATAATCTGTCGACTTTGTGTATTTATCTTCAAGTCGATTCAGCGCATTATTGCATCACGGCAAAGGGACAGTCAGGATGACACAAAAGGATTGGAAGCCGAAGGATGGAAAGTAAACTAACTGGTTTTGGTTAGTTTCAAGGATGTAACAATGGACGTTAAAATGAGACCCGCATAATCAGGATGATTAAATGCGGGTTTTCTCTTTTTATCATCTTATTTTCTGTTTTGCGCTATTACTGTTGTTCTTCCCTGTATTTTTTATTTTCACTTGAGTCTATTTTTATCAAGTTTTTCATTTTATTCTGTTTATGCGTCCCATTTTAGAGCGATCAAGTGTCAATTTGGTGACATCGGTATGACGTATTGATGACACATACCATTTAAACAGCCAATCATTGTTCACTGCAAGTTTCTAGCACTTAGCGCTGTTTTGGGCTAGGCTATAGCCAGTTTGATGATATTAACGTGAAAAAAATATGTTAAAAATTTATGGGATTAAGAACTGCAATTCAATGAAAAAAGCCTTCGATTTACTCAATGAATTGGGGCTAAGTTATGAGTTTCACGATTATAAAAAACAAGGGATCGATGCCGACACTGTCAAAAGTTGGTTAGATGCGCTTGGGCAAGATGTAGTACTGAATAAAAAAGGCACCACTTGGCGCAAACTCAGCGAAGCAGAACAGCAAGCTGCTTTGGCCAGTGAAGCCAACTTAATTGAAGCACTTTGCACTCACACCAGTTTAATTAAACGTCCTGTCTTAAAAACTGAATCAGGCTTTATTGCGGGTTTTGATGAAGCGGCTTATCGTGCTTTAGGTTAAGTTTAAAAAAATACCAATAAAAAACCTGCTCACATGGAGCAGGTTTTTTATATCCTGTGCAATATGATTTCAACTGCACAGGTGGAATACATGCTTAGTTCGCACGAATCCATGTTTGGTTACGACCCAATGCCGCTACACCAATGAAACCACGCAATTCCAGTTTCTTACCACCATCGGCAAGTTTACCTTTTAGCTTGTAGGTTTTACCTGTTTGCGGGTCAAGAATTGAACCACCATCGTAGCTCGTGCCGCCTGTATTTTTCAGACCGCGAACAATGGTCAAACCTTTGAGTGATTTGTTGTGATACGGACCTTCACATTTTGTACAGGCATTTTCTTCACCAGGCGTTAAAATTGACTGAATGCTTGCGGTTAAAGTTCCATTTTTTTGCTCAGTAAATCTTACCGTGGCTTTGGGTTGTTTGGTTTTGTCGTCAATTGTTTTCCAAACTGTGCCGTTAAGCGGATCTGCAGCATTGGCCAAAGCGCTTAAACCTAACAGCCCGAATGCAAGTGCAATTTTTTTCATTGTTTTGTTTCCCTGGTCTACTATCAGACAACTTTATTATTAAAAAGTCACAACAAATTTGCAATTTTTGAATGTGACCGTTTAGTGTACCCTTGTAAATTATGTTGGTAAATACACAAATATCCGATCAAATAAAGAACAAGATGGAAAAATCATGAAGATTAACCCCATGTGGAAACAAATTATTACAGAGCAGTTTTTAAAAACCACCATTCGCAAACCAAGCCAATTTAATTTACCCCCCAATTCTGTACGTTTTGCACTAGAACAAATGTGCCGTTTATTTCCCATGCAAAAGTCGGTGCAGGTACGCGCGCTGCGTTTAGCAGGTCTGCATGCCGAAGAATTAAAACCACAGAATGCTGCAACACAGCTCATTTTTCATATTCATGGCGGGGCTTTTTTTCTGGGTTCGTTAAATACCCATCGAGCATTTTTGAGTCAAGTTGCGGCACGCACCCAAATGCAAGTGATTCATGTCGATTATCCGCTTGCACCTGAGCATCCTTTTCCACATGCTTTGGAAGCCGTGTTTGATGTCTATCAAAGTCTGTTGGCGCAAGGTATACACGCCAAAGATATTATTTTGTCAGGAGATTCTTGCGGTGCAAATTTAGCGTTGGCGCTAGCTTTAAAAATACGTGATGAGCAATTGCCGCAAGTGAGTGGCTTAATGCTGCTGTCACCATTTTTAGATTTAACCCTCACCAGTGAATCCTTGCGTTATAACAGCAAGCATGATGCCCTGCTGTCAATTGAAACGCTGGAAACAGGCATTGATTACTATGTACCGCCTGAACTTGATCGGGCAGACCCGCAAATTTCGCCATTGTTTGATGATTTACATGAATTACCACCAGTTTTAGTACAAATTGGCTCTAAAGAAATTTTGCTGGATGATGCAACACGTTTTAAAGAAAAAGCCGAACAGGCAGGCGTAGAAGTGCATTACAAACTCTACACGGGTATGTGGCACAATTTTCAAATGTTTTCACCGTGGTTTGAAGAAGCCAAACGTGCATTGGCAGATTTAGCAGAGTTTGCACATCGGCAAGATCAGAGCTAAGTTCAACCATAACAAGGCTTTGCTAACCAACCCTTTTAGCCGATCCATCTATATAAAAAAAGCTCAGCACCCTCAAGGCACTGAGCTTTTTTTATTGAAATAGTGGGTTAAATCGCCTGAATTTTTTGCATCGCATTGGCAACAGCTTGGTCTTTAAATTCCGACATACTCACCCCTTCAGCGCGAATAATTTCTACATCATTCACCCCTGTAAAGTTGAAGATGGTTTTCAAGAAATCTTCCTGAAAATCGGCAGGGCTGTTATCACTATACACACCGCCACGGCTACTGGCGATATAGGCTTTTTTCTCACCCGCCAAGCCTACAGGCCCTTGCTCGGTATATTTAAAGGTTTTACCTGCCACGCTGATGCGATCAATCCATGCTTTTAAAGTTGAAGTCAAACCAAAGTTATACATGGCTGCACCCACCACCACGACATCGGCATCAATATATTGTTGGATGATTTTTTCACCCAAAGCCGCTTGTTCTGCATCCTGCCCCATTAAAATTTCGGCAGTTAAGTGCGGAATCGGTTGTTGTGCCAAATCTAAATAATCGACCTGTGCATTGCTATTTTTTGCAGTCAATTGTTGCACAATCGCTTGGCTTAACTGACGTGAAACTGAGTTTTCACCTAAAATACTCGAGTCGATGTGTAAAATTTTCATGGGGATGTTCCAATCTTGTATTCATTTAATAACGCTATTTTAATCGTGCAGCGTAAATAGAATAATTGGGAAAACTAAGACACTATGTTTTATTTTTGGAACAAAAAAGACCACTTTACCGCACAAAAACTTCCGCAGTATTTTTCCTAATCCTGCTTTTTCCAAGTCATTTTGCTGGTTTTTGATAAGGCTCTAAATAATTGACCCACATTGCTTCTTGTGATGCGGCGTATACCCAAGCGCGCATAGCAGGATGCTGCATCACCCGCTGCATATAGTGTTGGCTGTTGGCACTTACAGGCAAGGCATAAGTCATAAAACGCGTCACCACAGGAGCATAAAACGCATCGGCAATGCTAAATTCACCACACAAGAAACCATCTGCTGCAGGACGTGCCGACCAAATGTGTTCAATGCGTGCCACATCCTGCCTTAAACCCGAATGTTCTTGCCATAATTTTGTACCCACTTCTGCTAAATTGGTGCGAATATTCATGCCACATAAACTGCGTAAATCGGTAAAACCACTGTGCATTTCTGCGCTGATGCTACGCGCCCAAGCGCGTTGCTGTACATCACGCGGCCAAAGTGCCTGTTCAGGATATTGCTCTGCCAAGTATTCACAAATGGCGAGAGAATCCCAAATCAACATGCCCTGATCTAACAAGGCAGGCACTTTACCATTGGGGTTAATTTCTAGGACACGTTGTTTAAAATCGCCCTCACCACGCTCGCATGGAAAGTTCAGTTGTATTTCTTCAAAAACCAAATCAAACGCCTTCAGTACCAACCACGGGCGCATCGACCAGCTCGAATAATTTTTATTGGCAATATACAGCTGCATCATGGCGATGACTCCTGTGTGGTTTGAAGTTGCTGCAGTTGATTTAACAAGGTGCTTTCGTTAAACGCACCCGTTAAACGCAGACTGCGAATTTCTTGTTGTTGTGCATCCAAAAATAAAAAGGTAGGTGGCCCTAAAATTTCCCATTTATTCAGCAAAGCTTGATGACTGGCATCGTAATGGCTTAAATCGAGTTTAATTAAATAAAATTCTGCAAGTGCCTGTTTTACAGTGGAAGATGTCAATACCTGTTGCTCAATCGGACGGCACGCCACACACCAATCGGCATAGACATCTATAATCATGCGCTGATTTTTCGGAGCTTGGGCAAGTAACTGTTGTAATTCCGTTGCAGTCGTTGCACGGTGCCATTCTAAAACCGCATCGTTTTCCTGCTGCCAAAAACGCTGGCTGTGTTGATATTGGTTATAAATCAGATACGGCACCACCACCAATAACGCACTCAGATAAATCGCCCGCAGCGCACCATGATAGCCACTCAAACGATGCAACACATAGCCGACAAAACCCACTCCAAGTGCCAAACTAAGCCATTGCATCCATGCTTCACCCAATAACGGACGAATAAAATACAATGCCAATGCCAACATAATAAAGGCAAACAGCACTTTGACTTGATGCATCCACAAACCTGCGCGTGGCAAAGCTTTTGCCCCAAGCACACTGGCCAACAATAACGGCGTACCCATGCCAAACCCGAGCGTAAATAGCAGCAACGCCCCCAGCATCTGACTTTGGGTTTGTGAAATAAACAATAACGCCCCTGCCAATGGCGCAGTCATGCATGGGCCGACCAAAAGTGCCGACAACATGCCCATGAGTGCAGCACCTGCCAAATTGCCGCCTTTTTGCATAGATTGCGCCTGATCGAGTCGATTGACCCAAGCACGTGGTAACTTGATCTCAAACAGTCCAAACAAATTTAAGGCAAACAACACAAACAGTAAACTAAAGGCAATTAAAGTAGCAGGTTGTTGTAACCAACGCTGAAAATTCAAACCTGCGGATGACGCAATTAAACCCAATATGGCATAAACCATTGCCATGCTACAGACAAAAACCAGAGTAATCGTCCACGCTTTGACACCTTTATGTTCACGCACCAACAAGGAGGTCAAAATGGGCAACATCGGCAAAGAACATGGAGTAAAGGCCAATAAAACCCCTAAACCAAAAAACAGTAGCAAGCCATAAGCAAATGAACTCTGTGCCAGTTTTTCTGACCACATTTGATCTTGTGCAGTGATGGGTTGCGCTGTCGCAACACTTGTTGAGGATGCTAGCGTGGAGTTGGCAGGTGTTGTCGAAAACACATTCTGGGTTGGGTTATTGTGTCCACCCCACAGATTTTTTTGTGCTGCGCTTTGATTGTCTAAAATCACCAAACCAGTGCTGTCGGTCTGAAATTCAATGCGCTGTGGTGGATAACAAAGTCGATCTTGCGCACAACCTTGCCAGCTCACTTGATAGCGCTGTGCAGCCTGCGTGGGAATTTTAAAACTGACTTGTTGATAATAAACCTGAGTATGTCCATAGTTTTCATCATAAACATCTTCTGCGGGAGGCAACTCTAAAGCCAGTATTTGCTGTCCATGCTCAACCTTAAATTGATGCTGATACAAATAATACTGTTCAGGCATGTTCCAGCGCAGTTCGGCTTGTTGGGGATTGACCGATTCAACGCTAAACTGAAAGGCTTGTTCGGGTGGGAGTAAAGGTGCTTCTGCGTGTAGGCTTAGCGAACACAATAAAAGTAGACTTGCGAGCAGACAAGATAAGCCCCTATTCATATAGCGAAAAATATCAGCCATTAGATCAACAGCAGCTTGCCAAAAGGTCTGAAATAAGGACTGCTTCATGTTCTGCTCGCCTCGGCATGAACTTTATTAGGATGAAAACGAATCTGCAGCAAGCTTGATGAGTTTAGCCTGCTGCAACATACAACGTATTTTAAAGCTTTAAATGGTTTAAATGGCTTAGAACAAGAACGCCATACCTAAACCTGCATGGTAACTTTTATCTGCACCGTCTAAATCTACACCGACACTGGCATCCAGCTGAGTGCGTTCATTCAGTGCGTAAATCACCCCCGAAGTTAAGCCATATTCATTGTCCTGACTTTCTGCTTTACGATAGACCAATTCTGAAAAACCTGACCATTGATCGCTTAAACGATACTGAATATTGGGAATTGCTGTAACCGCCCAATCGCTATTTTGCACATCGTAACGCATGTTGATGCCTGTTTTTAACAGCTCGCTGTATTGATAGCTGACTGCCGTACCCAAGCTATAAATATCATCTTCTTCGCTAAAGCCATCATTGCCTGTGGCAATTAACGCTTGCAACAACACAGCCATAGAAAGTTTGTCATCATCTAAGTCAATGGCTTGTTTCAAACCAATGCTGACATCGCCCAAACCATCTTCTTCAACCGATTGACCTGCGGTTTTGCTTTTACTCCATGCAGGACCTTGCCAGCCCAGCTGTAACTCTAAATCTTGCGCCAAACCTGTACGTAACAGCATGTCAGCATTAAGGCGAGTAGTTTTAACTTTTTCGCCCGAAGCATCGTTACTTTCTTGATAACTTGCACTTGGCAAAGCCTGTTCCCAAGCCAGTTTCCCTACAGGTGTAATACCCGTACTCATTCCTGCACCAGGACGATCAAACTCAAAATCTGCCGCGCTCACCTGCATGCTGATGCCTGCCGCCACGATTAACCCAACTGTTTTTAATGCTGACATATTTTTATCTCTGCTCTTAGGCCAATTCTTTGCTCATTTTTGCGCCGTAACGACGCAACAATTCTAAAGTCTGTTGTTCTTCTGGCAAAGCATCCGACCACTGAATTTCATCAAAATCACAATCAAACAATAAATCACTAATCGAAGATAAAATGGTTAAACCATCTTCATCTTTGCTGTTTGGATCGACTTTTTCATCCAATAAACGCTGCACTGCAGGAACACATGCTGCAGAAGCTGCATCCCACAATGGGCCGTAAATTTCTTCGGCATCCCATAAGTGCAAATTCACTTTGGCTTGAATCAATGCCTCTAAAATATCTAAATGCACTTGCAAATCTTGCTGTTTTTGCTGTTCTGTGAGTGGCTGACCTGCTTCGTATGCTTCGCAGACTTTTTCCCACCATTGAAATAAACCATCTGACCAGACTGAAATCACAGGGCCTTTTTCGGCATCCATAAAGTTAGGGTCTAAACCGTCTGCCAATAGGCGTTGCACTTGGGCAAGGTCTAATTCTTCTATTGCTTGCACCAAGACTTGTTGTTGCGCAGTTAACATGCAGAGAGCTCTCTTATTCAATGTTTAATTTAGAACTATTATGCCCAATAAAGCGACATTTGTATGAGATAAATGTCAGCAAATCGTGAATTTAGTGCATTGGCTACATGCAAACACAAAAAAGCCTCGCAAAATTTGCGAGGCTCTTGGAATCTGTCTGATCCTTATTCGTCGTCGCCACCAACATCTGTATCTACAAATTCTGGGCGAGCACCACGAGGATTCTCATTTTTCTCAAACGCATGTTCTAGGCTGCGTTTTAAACGGTCAATCGCACCGTGAATGGCTGTATCAATATTATGACCACGATGATTCACAACCACTGGTTTTAAACCTGCTGGACGTGCTTCAATCATACAACGAATGTCGTCATCACCGCCTTTTTCACCATTTTCATCACTAAAATGCACTGAAAAATGGGTAATACGCTCACTGTGGCGTTGGAATTCATTATTCAGTTCTTCACGAACGTAACTAATTAATCGATCACTGTTTTGAATGTTTTTATCGGTACGGATTTCAATGTTCATGATTTCATCCTCTTGCGTTCGTTATTTCTGAATCTTGTTGTGCCAAAATCTTACACATAATTTTATATATATGTTTTGGCGTGTTTATAATGTGCTGTTTTTACAGCATAAAGTACATCTTCAACTTAGTTTGGAATCACTTCCTCCTACGTGAATGATGAACACTTTTAATTCTGCAGAACCGTGTCCCTATACCTTGAATATCGGGCCTATCTGAAAAATATGCAAGCAATATTTATAGAAAAGCAGCAAAAGAATAACCCTTTTATCACCAATTTCAGCTTAGATGCTCAATAAGCGATCAATTTGGATAGCACCATGTTGTTCAATCTATTGCCAATAAGAAACTTGATGCTTTTAAAGGGTTTAGTTACATCTGCAATATTCGCCTTTGCATTTTGACCATTGGTTTTAAATCGTTTAAAAAACACTCAACCCAAAAACTGATAAAAAACACCCCAAAATGACCCGTCAATAATCGAATTTTGCTTTATTTTTGCTAAAGAATCTGTATCCTTGAAACGCTTTTATTGGGGTCTATTTTTATGAAACTTACACATATTGCTGCGCTGTGCGCAATCTCCACTGCTGCAACTTTTACGCAAGCTGCACCGATTTGGCAAGATTTTAGCGTGACAGGTTTATACGGTGAAAATTACAAATCACCTTTTTTAACTGGCGATCAAAAGATTGAACAAAGCACTGTAACTTTTGAATACGCTGCTGGTTTTAAATATGGTGATTTTTTTGCCTTTGCTGACCGTTCAAACAATGATGTAGATGGCAATGACACTTACTTTGAAGTATCACCACGCTTAAGCTTAGGCGCTGTTTCTGGTCAAAAACTTGCCTTTGGTCCAATTAAAGATGTTTTAATTGCAACCACTTGGGAAGGTGGCGAAGGCTTTAACAATTACCTATACGGTATTGGTTTTGATCTTGAGCTTCCATATTTCAAATATGCGCAATTGAACTTCTACAAAGCAGATAATGATAAAGATATCTCTCAAGATGATTATCAAATGACGTTTGCTTACGGTCTTCCATTTAAAGTCGGTGCTGAAGACTTTTTAGTAGATGGTTTCCTTGATTGGTCTACTGCAGAAGATGACCACGCTAGCGAACTCAACTGGACTACACAATATAAATGGAATGCAGGCAAACACATTTCGCCAAATACACGTTTATATGTCGGTATCGAACACTCTGTTTGGAACAACAAATACGGTAATAAATCAGGCATCAATCAAAACGATGTCAGCGCATTGGTCAAATACCACTTCTAAGCTGTATTTTTCTCTGTTCAAAAAAGCAAGACTTCGGTCTTGCTTTTTTATTGGTCATTAAAATAGTTTCCAATAAATATGCATTGCTCATAACCACGCAACCCATTTGTACTTAGCTCAAAACTCCGCTACATTGAGTTAAATTTCAAATAAAAAGCACTGTGAAGCCCACATGCAAAAAACCGATTTCATTATTCTGCTGTTTTGTGCGATTGCTGCAATTTTGCATGGCATGAGCGGTTTTGGTTTTCCTATGCTCAGTACGGCTGCGGTGGCGATGTTATATCCACTCAGTACTGCGGTTGCTTTGGTTCTGATTCCCTGTTTGCTTCTCAATATCTACATGCTGCGGGGCGATGCCACACAATCTATATTCAGCAGTTTATATGGCTACTGCAAAAAATATTGGGGCTTAATTCTCAGTGCGCTGATTGGCAGCTATTTGGGCGTCAGTTTGCTGCTCATTCTGAACGAAGGTTATTTAAAATTGGCAATGGGCGTACTGATTTTATTGTACGTGGCCGATCAATTTCGACAACGTCCTTTGCAAATTTCTGCCTCACTCAAAAATATGCTGATTTTTGGTTTTCTAGCAGGTGTGATTGGTGGAGCCACCAATGCCATGGCACCGTTTTTAATGATGTATTTGCTCAGCACCCAACACAGTAAAACCGATATTGTGGTGATTAGTAATCTTAATTTTATTGTCTCTAAACTCATTCAACTGGCAGTGTTATATCCAGTAATTCAACAATTTAGCAGCACACAATTTAAGGTTTTGGCACTGATTTGCCTAATTTCTGTGGCAATGGTTTATGTGGGCAGTCTGATTCGTAAAAATATTTCTCAGGCTGTATTTAAGTACATTGTATTTACTTTACTTGGTTTTATGGCTATTTACGCAATTGCTCAAGGATTATCCATCATCACAAAACAGCCTGCATTGTTGATATAAATCAATAAAATGAACATAACAAATGGAAAATTATTTAGATTTTTTTTGGCTTAAATAATTTTTTACACCTATAATTAAGACTAGCTTAAAAAACAGTCTGTTAAGACTGCTTCGGTCGTTTGCATCGACCAATCTTCCAACTTTTCCTTTTATTCCATTTTTACGGAGCGAACTTCTATGGAAAATAACCATATAGAAGTGCCAGCCAGTATTAAGCGAAAAGAACTGATCAAGACTTGGGCCATTGTTATTCTTGCGACCCTGCTCTCTTTCGGTTTGTATAACGTCTTACCCTATGATGAAAACGCCAATAAGGGTCTAAGTCTGTTGCTTTTTATTGGTATTTTATGGCTCACCGAAGCGGTACACATTACCATTACAGCACTGTTAGTACCTGTGCTTGCTGTGGCTTTAGGTATGCCACTTGAAAATGCCAGCAAAGTGCTTGAGCCAATTAGCACCAGCAAGGCATTGGCGACTTTTGCCGATCCTGTTATTTTCCTGTTCTTTGGTGGTTTTGCTTTAGCGACTGCACTGCACATTCAGAAACTGGATCGTAAAATTGCGATGTGGATTATTTCCATGTCGGGCGGTCACTTGGGGATTTCGGTTTTATCTATTTTTGCGGTCACTGCTGCACTGTCAATGTGGATTTCCAACACCGCGACTGCAGCGATGATGTTACCACTGGCATTGGGCTTGTTGTCACACCTCGATGCCACTAAAGAACGTAAAACCTTCATTTTCATTTTATTGGGGATTGCCTACTCTGCCAGTTTAGGTGGTTTGGGTACTTTGGTCGGCTCTCCGCCAAACGCCATTGCAGCCAAAGCTTTAGACTATGACTTTGCTGACTGGATGAAAATTGGTCTACCAATGGTGCTGATTTTACTGCCAGCCATGTTGGTCAGCTTATATTTGGTATTGCGTCCAAATTTAAACCAGAAAATTCGTTTTGAAACTGAAGTCATTCCATGGACCAAAACCCGTGTTGCAACGATGATTTTATTCGCATGTACTGCAGTGGCATGGATTTTTGGTAAAAAACTTAGCGAAACCTTTGGTATTAGCCAACCCGATACATGGACTGCATTAGCTGCTGCATGTTTGGTGGTCATGCTAGGTACTGCCTCATGGAGGCAAGTGGCTGAAAATACCGATTGGGGCGTGTTATTACTGTTCGGTGGTGGTCTAACCCTCAGTGCAATCTTAAAAGATTCAGGTGCATCTTTGGTGTTGGGTCAAACCCTTGCCAATACCTTTGGTGATACTTCGCCATTGGTGGTGATTTTTGCGGTGACCATTTTCATTATTTTCTTAACTGAATTTACCAGTAATACGGCGTCTGCTGCATTATTGGTCCCTGTATTTGCTGCAATTGCAGACCAAATGGGTATTCCAAAAGAAATTTTAGTGGTGATTATTGGTATTGGTGCATCGTGTGCCTTTATGTTACCTGTGGCAACGCCACCAAATGCGATTGTATTTGGTACAGGTCAAATTAAACAAAGTGAAATGATGAGTGTGGGCATGGTGTTGAACGTCATGTGCGTATTTATTATTTCATTATTTGTATATTGGTTCTTTAGTTAAGTATCAATAAAAAATGGAGCACAAGATGCTCCATTTTTTTCACCTTAATTTTAGAATATGTTAAGAAAATGGCAGATGGTATTTCATCTACTTAAACCGCTAAATCGGCTAAATTACCTTTCTGCTCTAACCATACTTTACGGTCTGCAGAACGCTTTTTAGCTAGCAATTTATCCAATAAACCCGCGGTAAAATGACTATCATCCAAATCCAATTGCACCAAACGGCGTGTATTTGGATCCATCGTGGTTTCGCGTAGTTGACTAGCATTCATTTCACCCAAACCTTTAAATCGGGTAATTTGCGGATTTTTGGTTTTGGCTTTTTTAAGCGTATTTTCCAACTCATCTTCATCTAGCGCATAATGTACATCTTTACCGTCATCAATACGGAATAATGGCGGCATGGCGACGTATAAATGCCCATCTTCCACCAAACTTGGGAAATGTTTCACAAATAAAGCACACAGCAAGGTAGCAATGTGTAAACCATCCGAGTCGGCATCCGCCAAAATACAAATCTTGCCGTAACGCAATTCAGATAAATCATCACTACCTGGGTCAACCCCAATCGCAATTGCAATATCGTGTACCTCCTGCGAACCCAAAACCTCGTCCGAAGACACTTCCCACGTATTTAAAATTTTTCCACGAATTGGCATGATCGCCTGAAAGTTTTTATCACGCGCTTGCTTAGCAGAACCACCTGCAGAGTCACCTTCTACAATAAACAGTTCCGATTCTTCACGGGTTTGTCCCACGCAGTCGGCTAATTTACCCGGCAAAGCTGGGCCTGAAACGATTTTTTTACGTTCTACTTTTTTCGCTGCTTTTAAACGACGACCTGCTTTGGAAATTGCCATTTCTGCCAATTGCATGGCAATGTCAGAATTTTGGTTCAACCACAAGGCAAAAGCATCTTTGGCGATATTCTGCATAATGCTTGCCGCTTCACGGCTCGATAAACGCTCCTTGGTCTGCCCAGAAAACTGCGGCTCTTGGAACTTTAACGATAAAATGTAGTTAACCCCATCCCAAACATCTTCGGCAGATAGCTTTAAATTGCGCGGCAATAAATTGCGTAATTCACAGAACTCACGTAAAGCATCGGTCACACCAGAACGTAGTCCATTGACATGCGTACCGCCTTGCGCAGTCGGAATCAAGTTGACATAACTTTCCTGAATTTGCTCGCCACCTTCTACGTTCCAACAAATTGCAAATTCTGCACTAGCACGTTCTGCCTCACCTGTCGCCACAAAAGCAGGAGCAGGTACAATCTCACGATCTTCCAGCTCATCCATCAAATAGTCGACTAGACCATTTTCAAACTGCCAGACAATTTTTTCATCGTTAATTTCATCAATGTAATGAATTTCTAAACCTGCAGCCAGTACCGCTTTGGCTTTTAAATTGTGCTTTAAGGCTTTTAGCGCAAATTTAGGTGAATCAAAATATTTAGCTTCAGGCCAGAAATGTACCAACGTACCCGAAGCACGTTTTGGCGCTTTGCCTTCCAAGACTTCTAAAGGTGCAGCAGCTTCGCCCTGATCAAAAGCCATTTTATACAGGTTGCCCTGACGCTGTACGGTCACTTCAACCCGACTGGACAAGGCATTCACTACAGAAATACCGACCCCGTGCAAACCACCCGAAAATTGGTAGTTGTCGGTGCTGAACTTACCGCCTGCATGCAGCTTGGTCAGAATAATTTCAATCCCGCTTTGCCCGTATTCTGGGTGAATATCGACAGGCATACCACGGCCATTGTCTTCTACCGACAAAGAGCCATCTTTATAGACTTTTACGGTAATTTTATTGGCATGCCCTGCAAGTGCTTCATCCACCGCATTATCAATAACTTCTTGCGCCAAATGGTTTGGACGTGTGGTGTCGGTATACATGCCCGGGCGACGACGTACTGGATCTAAACCAGATAAAACTTCAAGAGATTGAGCGGTATATTGAGACACGTTGTACTGTTTCCTTAAGCTAGGGAATCCGATAAAAATTGCAGTAACATCGGAATTTTGTCTGCAAAATCATCCATGGCATGATTGCCGTGCGCTTCAGTCATGATCATGGCCGAAGGTGAGGCAGCACTATAATAACGCTGCGCTTCACGATAATCCAAAACTTCATCGCCTTGTTGCAATAACACCAATATTTTGTCTGCATCTTGCGCAACTGGCAACGCAATGTCTGCTAAGTCATCCAATTGCGCTGCAGTTAAGCTCCAGTTCGGATGTACCACATAGGGCAGCACATCGCCAAACAAGTCCTGAAACAATTGCCATGGTCGCATAGCAGGGTTAATCACAACAGCAGGCACATGATGCTGTGCGACCAGTTGTGTCGCATAAAAGCCGCCTAGACTGCTGCCCACCAATGCCACATTGGGCAAACGTCGAATCAATGCCGATACGTTTGCCAAAACCGCTAAAGGTGGAGCATTTAAATCGGGCAAATGCATCTGAATATCAGGGCGATGCTGCTGCACATAGGCATACAATAGCTGCCCTTTCATGGACAAAGGACTGCTCTGAAAACCATGTAAATAAATTAAATTCATGCGTGACATTTCTCAGTAACACCATTCAATTTTTGGCTGATACAGCACTTATTTTGCGTTTTTAATTTAATTTTCATGGAAAAATGCAATTGTTAGACAAAAAGATGCGAACATCTTGGCATTCATCGGTATTTTACAAGTAGTTCAAGATGAACACGATAAAATAAAAGTATCGGGTTTGGTGACAATTCATCTAAAAATTTACAGTCCTGTAAATTCATGAAATGCCAACAGACCCTTGAGTTTATACCGCGAACCCAAGTAAAAATAAAGCGTTCGGTATATGGGAACACAAGGGGCAACACAGTATGCCAAGTTTAACACCGCTGCATGAAACCTATTGTAGATGGGACCGTACACCTCCAAGTCAGGCTGATGTACTAGAAGGCTTGGCACAGTTGGTCAGCACGCGCCTGAATGCCGTGATGAGCGAAGTGATTCAAACCATTCAGCGTGAAGTTTTGCTCAGCGTATTTGGCATGAGCGAACAACGCTCGCAAAAGTTTCAAAAAACCGCGACTTTTCAAAAGCTGTATAAGTTTGCCTTTCACAGCTTACAACAATACGGCTATCACTTTGTTGCGCCAGGTTTACGTCAAATTATTGCGCAATTTCCCAACTTACATGACAAAGCACTCACACCAAGCCTGCATTTTTTAGTCGGTGTACTGAATGGCGTATTGGGAGATTATCTACTCGAACAGCAAAATCCGCTCGCCTTACCTATGGTGCTCTATGACCATTATGGCGAAGTCCAACAAGGCGATTTGTCTGGGCGTGTGGTGATTTTTGTGCACGGTTTATGCCGCAATCACCTCGATTGGACTACACACCAATTTGGTGGTTTTGGTGAAAAATTACTGGCACAACGTGACCATAACACCATGTTATATCTGAATTACAATACAGGGCGTCGCATTTCTGCCAATGGCCGCAGTCTTGCCAATACCTTAGATGATTTAATTCAGCGTCATCCTAAAATTACCAGTATTGATTTAATTGGGCACAGCATGGGTGGCTTGGTGTCGCGCAGTGCGCTGTTTTACGGTAAGCAAAATTTGCAGCACTGGATTCACTTGGTCGAAAATCTGGTCTGCTTGGGTTCACCACATCATGGGGCTGTTTTGGAGCGTTTTGGTTTCCATTTACAGGAAAAATTAGGTCGCTTTCCTATTGTGAAAATTGTCGGGCATTTGGTCAACATTCGCAGCAACGGCATTTTAGATTTGCGCTATGGCAGTGTGCGAGATGATGACTGGGAACATAATCAGGCACGAATTGGACAGGTCGATGACAACCGCAAACCCGCACCTTTGCCGACCCATATTAATGCTTATTTCGTGGCAGGCAGCATTGAGTTTGAGAAAAAGCAGAACCTGACCCGCAAAGTCATTGGCGATTATTTAGTCAGTATAAAAAGTGCTTTGGGGGAACATCCTAACCCACGTTTTCAATTAAAACTGCCTGAATCGCACAAAGCTGTGTTCTATGGTCTGAACCACTTTCAGTTACAATATCATCCAAGTGTGGCAGAGCAATTGGTGAAATGGTTTTATCCTGCGCATGAAGAAGTACCAGAGCAGCAAATTCATGAATTTATTGGCGATTGGTCAAGTTTAGAAGGCATTGCGCTCACCTAACATAGTCTAAACAGTTCAAAATACGCTACAACACGATGATTTTTAGATGGATTTTCAACAGATACAAAAATAAAAAAGCGCCATCTACATTGAGATGGCGCATTTTTATCAATTCAGTGAGCAAGTAGCCCGAATTTATTTTTTCTTCACTTTGCCAAATGTAGTCGATGCCACAAACGGATAGTTACGCAGCAATTGCCATAAACTAATGATCGCCAACACGCTAAAGAACAGCAATGACCACACAGGTAAAGACTGCCCTAAGAACGTCCAGTCAATCACAGCACATTCACCTGAACCCGACAGTACTTGTTGCAATACGGCTTTCATGGGTAAGGCATCTACCAAATAATCTAGCCCTGGACCGCAGCTTGGCACTTGATCGGGCGGTAAGTTTTGCAGCCACACATGCCGTGCTGCCACACCCACTGACCATAAAATTCCAATACTGCCGAACAGCGCGTAAATACGCTTAACCACGTTAGATTTAGGGTTATGCACAAAAGCAATCAGTGAAACCAAACCCAATGCAATTAAGCCCACCCGCTGAAAAACGCACAGTGGACACGGCGCTAAACCTTGCACATGCTCTAAATACAATGCAAATGTCATCCCAATGACACTGGCTAAAAATAAAACACCACTTAGCAGACGATAACTCAATTGCATGTTTAAATCTCTGAGCTGTTATCTATATTGTGCGACATAGTCTGCAAAACTCAGACCCTGTGCTTGTTCAAGTTGTTGTTGTTGCTGAATAGATTGCACTGCAATTTCATCAAAATATGTTTGTGTTTCAGGACGAAGCGTATGTTGTTCATACGCATGTGCATGTTGCTGTGCCATATAACTGCCAAAGCCCCACGTACCACCATGACGAATAGTATCGGCAATCATGTGTGCCGACAGGGTTTCATCGACTTCATGTAAACGCGCCATCATGCGTTCTAAAGCTTGAGAATACAGCTGCGTCGCATAACTTTGATCGAGTAAAACAGCCAAAGGTTGCATAGCGGTGACATACTGCTGTCCCCACGCTTCAATTGGGGTTTTAACATCGCCCTCTTGAATGTGCGCATTTGGCGCACGCCCACGATTGACCACTTCGGCCTGATTTTTTTCGATGATGCTTTGTTCCGCATCTAACAAGGCTGGGCTGTCTTGCAACAAACAATACAATGCTAAGACTTCCAAAAAGCCTGCGGTATGTTCATCTATCCCAATTGGGCTATACGGATTAACATCTACCGCGCGTAATTCGACATAACCAATACCACGATTGGCAAGTGCTTGAGATGGGGTTTCACCCTCTTGTGGCACTTGTTTTGGGCGCACTAAACTATAGTACTCATTTTCAATTTGCAGCACATGGTCATTAATTTGAATTGGCTCACCCGTGGCATCATCTAAACCTAAGCGGCTAAATGGCAAGTACGGGGTTTTTACGGCTTTTTGCAAACCATCTAAATAACCTGTTAAGTCATTGTAATGAATACCAAGTTTTTTCTGCGCCGAGTTTTGATAGCCAAAGTTACCCATACGCAACGCAGTCGCATACGGTAAATACAACGTGCCTCTTAACAACGGCAACAAATGATGTTCACGCCCTGTCATAAAACACTGACAAACCGATGGACTCGCACCGACTAAAAACATCACCAATGGCGTTAAACGAATAAAGTTACGAATTAAACCTAAATAACGATGACTACGATAATCTTGCAAACTCAGTGCTTTGAGCTGCTCATCACTTTCATGTTGTTGCAAGGCGGCAAATAAATGTTCAGGGAAGGATAAATTATAATGCACCCCTGAAATGGTCTGCATACGGCGACCATAGCGCACACCTAAACCACGGCGATACAAAGTTTTAAAGCGCCCAATATTGGAGCTGCCATATTGCGCCAGTGGAATACCGTCATCGGTTTCATCAAGCATACATGGCATCGACAGCGGCCAAAGTTTTTCACCTTCGCCTAAGTGCTGATGCACCACGCTATGAATATCTCGCAAATAATCAAGCGCGTGTTGAATGCTGCTTTGCGGTGGAGTAATGAACTCCATCAACGCTTCGGAATAGTCCGTAGTAATATGCGGATGTGTGAGTGCCGAACCCAAGGCTTGAGGATGTGCTTGCTGCGACAAGAAGCCATCGCTTTGCATACGCAGACTTTCGCGTTCAATCCCGCGCAACATCCCTTGAAGCAACGCAGCGTCTACCCATGTTGGTAGAACATCTTGCGCATTTGGTTCGGGTTGACTCATTACACTCTCGCTTAATCCAATACACTACAAATACGACATAAACCACAGGCTGATTTTGGGTCGGTGGCAATTTTCTCTATCATGCAGATGATCTGAGATGAAATTGCTACCGTTCAAGTATAACTTGATTTGGCATCAGCACATGCGCTTGGGCTGTTTTTTCTAACAAAATGATGATTTTGGGGCATGCTGACATTTAATAAAGTGGTCAACGTCAATAAATTTTAATTTGGCAATTTTTTATCACAAAGTTGCACTATAAGACATGCTAAATTTGTGATTTTATAATCAAAAGAACAGAGGTAAATAATAAAGCGTATGAATTATCAGGATTTTTTAGATTTTTGGTTTTCTCCTGCTGCAGAACCGAACTGGTTTGTCAAAAGCGCAGAATTTGATGCCCTGCTCGCAGAAAAATTTACCGATGTACTGCAACAAGCGGCACAAGGAGAATTATGGACATGGCGCGAAACACCTGCAGGTCGTTTGGCTGAAATCATTGTTTTAGATCAATTATCACGTAATTTATACCGTAATGACCCGCGTGCCTTTGCCCAAGATGGAATGGCCTTGGTGTTGGCACAGGAAATGATTCACTTAAAATTGGATCAGGACTTAAACCCAACCGAACGCCGTTTTTTATATATGCCGTTTATGCACAGTGAATCCAAACGTATTCACGAAGTCGCATTGACGCTGTTTGAAAGTTTGAATGACCCCACCGTGTTGGGCTATGAACTGAAACATAAAGTGATTATTGACCGTTTTGGGCGTTATCCACATCGGAATCAGGTGTTGGGACGTCCTTCGAGTGCAGAAGAACTTGAGTTTTTAACCCAACCCAATAGCAGTTTCTAACTGGCGAGCTTGTCTTGGCTGGTTGATGTGTACAGGAGCTTTCACATGAAATATTCCCTACTCGGTCTTGCCCTTGCTAGCAGTTTGCTGTTTACAGGCTGTGCCACGACATCCTCTAAACCGCTCAGCTTTGAGCAGTTGGGGCAATACAGCACCACACCACTGAATGCGCAAACCTATCGGATTAGTTTTTTAGCGGGTCATAACATGAGTTTTGGCACTGCAGAAGAAATTACTTTGGTGAAAGCAGCACAAACCACGCTGCAACACGGTTTTCGCTTTTTTAAAGTTTTAGATGATCCGAGTAACCGTAGCCAGAAACCACCTAGACAAGCCGTGGTTTACCCTGCACCAAGTTACTATCCGTATAGCTATTCGCCGTATGGATATTATCATCGTCGCGCACCATTCTGGCCTGACCCATTCTATGATATGCCGCAAGTGGTGACCCTCGATCCGACTCAAGTGTCTTACACCATTCAGTGTTTTAAAGATCAAAAATCTGCACCTGAAGATGCCTTTGATGCGAGCCTAATTTTACAATCACTGGGGGCAAAATATGGTTTAAGTCCCACAGGACAACCATTACCCCCACCAACCTCTGCCCCTGCCGCGCCCTAATGAGATAAGGATGCCTGCATGAATACAGCGTCTGACCACACTTTAGCGAGCAGCTCGCAGCATAGCTCTCCGAGCCTGCAACGCAGTAAACGCTTTGCCACCATTGCTTTAGTGATTGCCGTGCTGGCATGGCTGGCATTAATGCTGACCGCAAAATTACTGCCTGAATATACGTGGTTGATTCACATTCTAATGCTGTCTGCCGAAGCAGGCGTGGTGGGTGGGCTAGCAGACTGGTATGCGATTACGGTGCTGTTTCGCAATCCTTTTGGCAAAATGCCAATTCCTAAATTCTTACGTGATCACACCGAAATTATTCCACGCAACAAAGACCGTATTGCCGAGTCGATGGGGCGCTTTGTGCAGGAAAACTTTTTATCGCCCCAAGTGGTACAAAAAAGCCTGCATAGCACTGACTTATCCTTAGCCGTGGGTAAATGGTTGGCGAATCCGCAAAATAATGCGCAAGTGACCCAAGTCATTCAGCAAACTGTACCGAAAATTTTTGAATTTGTCGGGCAAGAACAAATTGGGCGCTTTATTCAAAGCAACAGTGTGCAATGGGTTCGCAACACGCAGGTCAACCACTTGGCCAGTGAAATGCTGCGTGCGGTTTTGGAAAATGACTTTCATCAGGATGTGCTGCAACGCGGTTTAGACCTTGCCCATGACTGGATGCTGAAACATCCTGAAAAAAGCCGTGAATTGACCCGTCAATTGTTTAAAGAGCTTGGCGTGTGGAAACTGGCCAAAGGTGCGAGCTGGATTGGAATTGATGTGCAGCAACGCACCATAGATTCTTTACTGCAACGGGTCGAATCTATGTTGGCAGACCCTGAACATCCTTGGCGACAAAAAATTGAAGATGCTGGGCAACAACTGATGTTACAACTGGCAGATAACAACAGCAGTGCCAGTCTACGTCTAAATGACACTAAAAATGCCCTATTAGACAGTCCACAAGTCTTGAATTTTATCAGTGGTGCAGTGGTGATTCTCTGCAATGCGATTAAGGAAGATTTACAAAAACCTGATTCGGGAATTGCACAAAACCTGCGTGTTGCTATTCAGCAAGTCGGTGAAAATATCATTGCCAATACCGCAGTACGTCAATTACTGAATGAAAAAATGAGTACGATTGCGGTGAACTTGTCAGATCAATATAGTGAAAAAGTAATTCGCTTTATTAGTGAGCGCATTCATGAATGGGACTCGCGCGAAATGATTGGCAAAATTGAAAACGAAGTCGGTGGTGATTTACACATGATTCGGGTCAATGGTGTAGTGGTAGGTGCATTTATTGGTCTGGGATTGGGGATTATTCGGGCATTGGTGGAGTTGATTTGAGATGAAATTTTTTTGATAAGTCGATCTTGAGGTGTTCAATCAAAAATAACGCCTCGAACGATCTATTCAAGCCACATCATCACCCTTTACCCCATTTGCATTCCCCCCTGAAAACGCTACGATGTAAAACAAGCTGCTGCCACAACCAGAACCCCACTATGCTCGATATTCACGCGAAACTGCCTGCTCAAGGTCTGAGTATTTTTAGTACCATGTCTAACTTGGCACAACAACTGAATGCCTTAAATTTATCGCAGGGTTTTCCCGACTTTCCCCCACCTGCAGCATTACTGGATGCTTTAAGCCAAGCCACACACGCAGGCTTCAATCAATATCCTTCGGGCGATGGTTACTTGCCACTACGCGAACAACTGGCACAGCAATTTTTACAGCGTGATCAGCTAATGCTTGACCCGATCAGTGAAATTACCATCACCCCAGGGGCAACACTGGCTATTTTTAGCATCATGCAAACCGTGCTGCAGGCAGGCGATGAAGTCATTATTTTTGATCCAAGTTATGACAGTTATGCACCCTGTGTAAAATTGTTGGGTGCAAAAGCCGTTCATATTCCGCTGCAGGCTCCACATTTTCAGGTGGACTGGAATATGGTCAAAGATGCGATTCATGCCAAAACCCGCATGATCATCATCAACACACCACATAACCCCACAGGCACAGTATGGTCAGCGCAAGATTGGCAGCATTTAATTGATGTTATTCAGGAACATAATATTGTGGTGCTGTCCGATGAAGTCTATGAACATTTGGTCTTTGATGCGCATCAACACCGCTCTGCACTGTCTTTTCCTGAGCTTAGGGAACGCAGTTTTGTCGTGGGTTCCTTTGGTAAAACTTTTCATGTCACAGGCTGGAAAACAGGCTACTGTGCGGCTGCACCTGCCTTAATGCAGCTCTTTCGCCAAGCCTATCAATTTATTAATTTCTGCGGAGTTAGCGCTGTGCAAGTGGCTTTGGCAAATTATATGCAGCAGCACCCTGAACATATTGCAGAACTGGCAAAGTTTTATCAGGACAAACGTGATTTGTTTAATCAAGGCATTGCCAATTCACGCTTTCAATTCAGCCCTGCACAAGGCACTTATTTTCAAAATTTAGATTACAGCAATATCCGTCCCAGCTTAAATGCTGTCGATATGTGCCATTTTCTAGCCGAGGAGCACGGCATTGTCGGTATTCCTGTGTCTGCATTTTATCAAACCCCACCCGATGATTTACGTTTAATCCGTTTCTGCTTTGCTAAAAAAACCGAAACCCTGTTGCGTGCAGGTGAAATTTTATCGGCAATTTAAGCGGCAACAAATGCCACTGAGTTACTGAAAAGCTAAGGCTTTTTATGACCAAATCATGCTAGGGTGAAATTTCAAACAACCGCATATTGAAGCGCAGGATTTGGCATGGCAAGACCTCAGGCACTGGTCGATCACCCTCAGCTTTGGAAAACCTTTTTGGTGTTTCTATTGCCACTGATTGCCACCAATATTTTGCAAAATCTTTCGGGCACCATTAACACGATTTTTGTCGGGCAAATGCTCGGTGTGGAAGCCATTGCTGCGGTGTCGGTATTTTTTCCCATTATTTTTTGCCTGATGGCCTTTGTGATTGGGCTTTCGGCAGGATCGACCGTGTTGGTCGGGCAAGCGTGGGGCGCACAAAATGTCGAAAAAGTGCGTTGTATTGTCGGTTCGACTTTATTTATGACCCTAATTGGCGGCAGTTTCATTGCCTGTTTGGGGGTGATTTTTGCCGAACAAATTTTAATATTATTAGGCACAGACCCTAAAGTGATGCATCTATCCCTGCCGTATGTGCAATGGATGTTGGCAGGCAGCCCACTGCTGTTTGTTTATATTATTTATACCTCTATTTTACGTGGAGTGGGCGATAGCCTTACACCACTCATTGCCCTAAGTCTGACTAGTTTAATGGGCTTAGTGATTACCCCCATCCTGATTGCAGGTTATTTTGGCTTTCCTCGCTTGGGCATTATTGCACCGGCCATTGCCACCATTTTAGGTTATCTGGCTGTTTTAATTTTCTTGGTGATTTATTTAAATAAAAAAGATCATCCACTCAAACTAGATTGGCACTTGTTTCGCCAAATTCGACATCAACCCCATTTAAGCAAAGTCATTTTACGCTTAGGTATTCCGACAGGCTTACAAATGGTCACCACGTCTATGGCAGGTTTGGTAATTGTGGGGTTGGTTAATCGGCATGGCGCAGAAGCCACAGCAGCCTATGGTGCGGTCAATCAGGTGTTGAATTATATTCAATTCCCTGCACTGTCTATTGCAATTGCCGCTTCAATTTTTGCTGCACAAGCCATTGGTGCAGGCAAAGCCGAATTACTGGCTAAAGTGACCCGTACAGCCTTAGGCATGAATTTGCTGATTACAGGTATTTTAGTCACCTTGGGTTATTTATTTTCTAAATATCTGATGGCGTTGTTTATTACCGATCCTGCGGTGGTGGTACTGGGTCAGCAGCTCTTATTTATTGTGTTATGGGCCATTTTATTTTTTGGTGCCAGTGCAATTTTTGCCTCCATTATGCGCGCCAGTGGCACGGTCAATGTTCCAATGATCATCAATATTTTAGCGATTGTTTTAATTGAAGTACCGTGTGCTTATTTCTTCAGTCAGTGGTGGGGTTTGCAAGGAATTTGGTATGCCTATGCCTTGGCATTTGTGAGTCTGTGCATCGGTCAAGGTGCGTATTATCAATTTGTCTGGAAGAAAAAAACCATTCAGGTTTTGGTCTGAATGGTCTGTTATATTTGTAAGTTAGATTAACCGCGTTTCTTGCCCAACTTAGTCGCCCATGCGGTAACTTTCTGATAACCCGTTGGAACAATACGCTGGATTAAATCCAAAGTTTTGGCATCATTACCAATCAATAAACGGCGCTTGTCTTTTTGTACCGCTTCTAAAATTTGGCGCGCCGCTTCTTCAGGCGGGCAACGCAATAATTTATTAAAAGCACGTGCCGATTTTTCAGGATTCATGCCCAAAGTGCGCATGCTGTCGTTCATTTTAGCATTGTTGGCAATATTGGTACGAATCCCGCCTGGATGCACGCTCAACGCACTCACACCACAATTTTCCAAATCCAATTCCTGACGCAAAGACTCGGTAAAACCGCGCACCGCAAATTTGGTTGCGTTATAAGCCGACTGCGTTGGCTGTGCAGTTAAACCAAATAAACTGGAAATGTTAATGATATGACCATCTCCCGTTTGTTTGATTAAAGGCAAAAATTCTTTGGTGCCATAGACCACACCCCAGAAATTAATACCAACAATCCACTCCAACTCTTCGTAACTTGCACCTTCTACGGTAGAACCCAACGCCACGCCTGCATTATTAAAAATCATATTGACCGAGCCGTGGTCTCGCACAGTTTCAGCTGCCCATTCGCGCATTTGTTCTAATTTAGAAACATCCACCTTTTTAATGGTCACGCGCACATTACTGTCTTTGAGCAAATCCACTGTTTGCGCCAAACCTTGTTCATTCACATCACTGAGCGATAAATGACAGCCTTGCTTCGCCAATAGAACAGCCAATTGCTGCCCAATACCCGAGCCTGCGCCTGTAATTGCGGCAACTTTATTTTTAAAATTTTTCATGTGATTTCCTTGAGTATGTGGCGTGCACAGTTCAGACCTGCTTGTTGTTTTGTAGGGCTGTGCGATGCGCTGTGGTTTAAATATAATTTTGACAATAAGTATTGTCAATATAAGCCAGTACGAATATCGCAAATGAATCTGAAAACATAGGTTTAACAGATAATTATTGCTAGTATAAAGCCTAATTACGGTTCTTATTTGGCTTAACTGAACATGACAGAACAACTGCCCGTGACTGCAGAAACAGAAAAAACCACCCAGAAACAACAAAAAGAACGTCAGTTTAAAGGCTTGTCTTTAACTGAGCGCAAACAGGCGCGTCGTGAAAAACTGATTGAGGCAGGTATTCAAGCCTATGGCACGCATGGTTTTTTTGCCGTGACCGTAAAAGATATTTGTACCGAAGCCAAACTAACCGAGCGCTATTTCTACGAATCCTTTAAAAAAAGCGAAGAACTGTTTCAGACCATTTTTTTAAAATTGATTGATGAATTACAGCAAAATGTCATGCAAGCCATTATGCAAGCCTCGGCTGATCCTAAAAAAATGATTGATGCAGGACTGACTGCTTTACTGACCACGCTAAAAAATAACCCGCAAATGGCACGTATTATTTATATTGATGCCATGCTGGTGCAAGAACTACATAACCAAGCCACCATTCACGAAACTATGTCGCGTTTTGACCGCATGATTCAGGCCTTTGTCATGCTGATGATGCCGCATTTAGACCGCCCCAACCGAGAAATTTCACTGGTAGCGACAGGCTTAAATGGTTATGTCACCCAAATTGCGATTCGCTGGGTGATGAGCGATTTCAAACAATCCATGGAAGATGTCTTGTCTTCTTGCCGTATTGTATTTTTATCACTGCTTCAAACCTTTTCAGACAAAGAGCAAGTGCTTGATAAAGATTCCAGCAACCTGTCATAAAACTGAAAAATATTCATAATATTTTTTAATTTCATTATTTTACTTTGACTGAATATCTGTAGATATTTCATCAAATCGACACTAGTTTGTCACAAATTATTGCAAAAATAGCCTGTTTACCCCTTTCTGCAATGATACTGTCATAATTAATCTTTGTAATAAGCCTGTCATAAATAAAACGGTCCACCGTTAACATCTATAGGATATTGCGTTGTGAAAGATGACTACATTTTAATCGTCGATGACGAACTCCCAATTCGGGAAATGATCCATACCTCTTTAGATATGGCAGGCTTTCAGTGCTTACAAGCAGAAGATGCAAAACAAGCGCATCAAATGATTGTCGATCAACGTCCAGCGCTTATCTTGCTTGATTGGATGATGCCAGGCGGTGTCAGCGGTGTAGACTTGTGCCGTCGCCTAAAACGCGATGACAACCTTGCTGAAATTCCTGTGATTATGCTCACTGCACGTGGCGAAGAAGATCACAAAGTTCAAGGTTTAGATGCTGGCGCGGACGACTACATGACTAAGCCGTTCTCGACCCGTGAACTGGTGTCACGTATTAAAGCGGTCTTACGTCGTGCCAATGCCTTAAGCGGTGAAAAAACTATTGATGCCAACGGTTTAATTTTGGACCCAGTCAGCCAGCGTGTCAGTTTTGGTGACAATATTTTAGAAATGGGCCCAACCGAATATCGTCTATTGGCGTTCTTTATGACGCACCCAGAGCGCGCTTACACCCGAGCGCAATTGCTTGACCAAGTCTGGGGCGGCAATGTATATATTGAAGACCGAACTATTGATGTGCATATTCGTCGTTTACGTAAAGTTTTAGAACCGTATGGCGTAGACCGTTTTGTACAAACGGTACGTGGTACAGGCTATCGCTTCTCGACACGTGCGGATGTTGCTTTAGGCTAAAATTATTTTATGTACGAACCTTACCCAGTCCCTGAACTCGCCCGTGACCTCAAACAAGTTCGTTACAGCAGTTTATGGACTTTTGCCAAACAAGATTTTCGTTTATTGGCCTTTTTCCTAATTATTGCAAGCTTGATTGGTTTTGGGATTGGGTATTTTTGGATTTGTATTAGCCTCGCCTTTTTGCTGTTTTTTCTTCAGCAAATGCGCTCCCTCTATTTAGTTAATGATTGGATTTCCAATCGTCCTTATGATGTGCCGCCAAATCTGCATGGTATTTGGGGTGCATTACTGTTCAATGTTTATCGCTCACAACGTCAGGAACGTATCGTTCAGGCCGAAATGGTCGGGTTGATTGATCGCGCCCAGTCTTCATTGGTGGCGTTGGATGAAGCCGTGATGCTGATTGATGAAAATCATCAAATTGAATGGTGGAACCCTGCTGCTGAAAAGCTATTGGGTATTCAGCCTTTAGACCGTGGACGCAACATCCTCACTATTTTGCGCCAACCTAGTTTTATTGAATATTTTAATCATATTGATCAAGCACCTGACGGTTTAAAAATGAAATCTAGCGTGCATGAAGGGCAATATGTGCAAGTCAAAATGACTCAGTTTGGTGGCGATAGCCGTTTGTTATTTGCTTACGACATGACGCGTATGCATAACCTAGAACAAATGCGTAAAGACTTTGTCGATAATATTTCACACGAATTACGCACTCCGCTAACGGTGCTGAGTGGTTATATCGAAACCTTTACCGATCAGGAAGATATTAACCCGCGTTGGAAACGTGCTTTTGAGCAAATGCAGTCACAAACCCGACGCATGAACGCTTTGGTAAATGACCTGCTGCTGCTGTCGCGTCTGGAAAATGAAAAAACCATCGCCAAAAATCAAATTATTGAAATGCCAAGTTTAATGAATCAATTATTTGACGATGCACATGCCTATAACGTCGATTATGGACATACGCTCAACTTAAATATTGACAGTCATTATGATCTGATTGGTTCAGATGTAGAATTGGCCAGTGCCTTTAGCAACCTGATCACCAATGCGATTAAATATACCCCGAAAGGTGGGACGATTACCATTGGCTGGCATGATGATGGCAATCAAGGTTATTTTACTGTGGAAGATACAGGCATCGGGATTGATCCGAAACACTTACCACGCTTAACCGAACGCTTTTATCGTGTAGACAGCGCACGTAGCCGACAAACAGGCGGTACTGGTTTAGGTTTAGCAATTGTGAAGCACGTTTTGATGCAGCATAATGCACACTTAGAAGTCGAATCTAAAGAAAATCAAGGCTCTATATTTAAAGTCGTGTTCCCGAAAGAGCGTTTGTATTACGAGATTTAATAGGAAAACTCTCCCCTCTTATAATCATAGGTATCTACACATCTTTAGGTACCTAGTGCAATGGTTGCGATTTCATTCAGTTCATCTATTGAATATTCTGAGAGCAGTTGAAGAGTATTTAGTAAAATCGAGAGTCCTGCCAATATGGCAGG